>CAYLRB010000001.1:0-48845 GCA_964386265.1 uncultured Candidatus Peribacteria bacterium
AGAAGGTATGTAATTGAATCGAGCGACTTATGGTCGCTTTATTTAGTTAAAATAAAAGACCTCGTTTAGCGCAAGCGGCGGGGTCTTTTTCAATTAATTGATAAGTGTAATCATATCTTTTGCAATCTGAGAAAATACAAAGTACAAATTGGAAAAGTACCAAATAAAAATCCGCACGGATTTAGATAATGATTGATTGACGCATCGACGCCTTAGGAGTAGGCTTGGGGTGGATTCATCCATAATTTAAGATTTTTAAACGTCACATAAAATGAACGCTCCAGCTCCAGCTGAACATGATCAGCTATACAAAGTACGACACTCATGCGCGCATGTGTTAGCTCAAGCAGTGTTAAATATGTTTCCAGAAGCTAAGTTAGCTATTGGACCACCAGTAGATAATGGCTTTTATTATGATTTCGATCTGCCACGCACGCTAATTCCTGAAGATCTAAGATTGATTGAGAAGCAGATGAAGAAAATTATTTCCCAAGGGCAAACTTTTGAAAAGTATGAGCTACCTATTGCCGAGGCGCGCAAATTTTTAACTGAAATAAAGCAAGACTATAAACTAGAGCTACTAGATGATTTAGCAGCACAAGGTGAGACAGTAGTCGGATTCTACGAAAACAAAATTCCGCAAAACGGGCAAGGAACGTTTGTAGATATGTGTAAAGGGCCACATGTAGAGTCAACTAAAGAGATCGGTGCCTTTAAATTGGCAAGTATTGCAGGTGCTTATTGGCGCGGAGACGAAAAACGCCCAATGTTGCAACGAATTTATGGTTACTGTTTTGCAACTCAAGCTGAACTTGATGAGTATTTGAAAAAATTGGCAGAAGCCGAAAAACGTGACCATCGTAAGCTAGGCAAGCAGTTAGAACTATTTACTTTTGACGAAGAAGTAGGCGCAGGGTTACCATTATGGTTGCCGAAAGGGACTGTGATTGTCCAGCAACTTGAAGATTTGGCGAAGCGCAAAGAAACAGAGTACGGGTATCAACAAGTAAGATCACCACATATTGCTAAAGATAAGTTATATATTCGCTCTGGCCATCTGCCTTACTATGCCGACAGCATGTTCCCGCCAATGGAACTGGATAATGAAAAGTACTACTTAAAAGCGATGAACTGTCCTCATCACCATAAAATTTACAAAGCCACACCTAAGAGTTATCGAGATTTACCAATCCGTTTAGCTGAATATGGCCACTGTTACCGCTACGAAGATTCTGGTAGTCTGTTTGGCTTAATGCGCGTACGCTCACTTTGCATGAACGATGCCCATATTTACTGTACTGAAGAGCAGTTTGAGTCTGAGTTTATGAAGGTGATTGAGATGTATTTATACTACTTTAAACTATTTGGTATCGACCAATACCAAATGCGCTTATCTAAGCATTCCAAAGAAGGTTTAGGCAAAAAGTACGTGGATAATGAACCGCTTTGGATTAAAACCGAAGATCAAGTTCGACGAGCATTGGTTAACTTAAACGTTCCATTTGTGGAGGTTGAAAATGAGGCCGCATTTTATGGTCCAAAGATTGATGTGCAGATTTGGTCGGTAATTGGTCGCGAGTTTACCTTGGCGACTAATCAATTGGACTTCTCTGTACCGGAGCGTTTCGAGCTTACTTATACTGATACAGATGGTTCTGAGAAAACTCCAATCTGTATTCATCGTGCACCACTGAGTACTCATGAACGACTAGTCGGATTTTTAATAGAACATTATGCCGGTGCTTTTCCAGTTTGGTTGGCGCCTGTGCAAGCACAAATCTTACCAGTGAATGAAGTCCATTTAGAGTATGCCAAAGCGCTAGAAGCTGAAATGCGCAGCTTAGGTTTGCGGCCGGAATTAGTCTTGCCAGAAGAATCACTAGGTAAAAGAATTCGCAACGCCCAAATGATGAAAGTGCCATATATGCTAGTAATTGGAGACAAAGAAGTTGCCGACAAGCAAGTAACTGTTCGTAAGTATGGTGAAGAAGATCAGAATCCAATGGGTAGAGAAGAGTTTTTGGCTAAAATTAAAGAAGAAGCGACAATTTAAGGCTTAGTTGAATGGCGTCAGTTTCAAGGGCTAATCCAGTTATTTGTTGAAATAGCTGGATTAGCCCTTGGTGTGAGATTTCTTATCTCTTAGAAAATCCATTTTGGTGAAAATCTGTTGTCAATTATGCCAACATTAAGAGTTTATAGGTAAGTTTGAAGGTGTTTATGGCTTTTGAGAGCAATGGACCTTTCTTTTTGCGTATCTATAAATTTTAACAATTTGTAATAGTACATGAGTATGCTAGAACTACAAGTTTAATTAAGCGATATATGGTTATTAAAATGTGTTGTCAGCTATTTAGTCCAATGCAAACAACAGCAGTTCAAGAAGTGTATCAATTGCTCAGTAGTCATTATCAATTGATTTCCGATACAGAAGCGATAAAAAACAAGGACTGTTTGTTGGTACTGTTTTTGCAGAGTTGTGACCTAATTGAGAGTATAAAAGAGGTTAGAGTTGTTAAAAAGAGGTTCAGGCATAACTTACTTGTGGTTTTTGGGCCCGGAACAACCGACGATTTTAAAACAGCGCTTAAAGACATAGGGGCAAAGTTATATTTGGAGTATTATCAAAGTGAGAATTCCTTGGTTGAGTCAATTAATCAGCTATACAAAAATATTAAGTTGCACAGTAAGCAAATAAAGTATCAAATTGCCGATTTGAGCGTTGATTTGTCTAGTAAGTGTGTAAGTCGTGGTGAGAAACTAATAAAGCTCAGAAAAAAGGAGTTTGACCTGCTAACTTACTTATGTAGAAACGCGCACCGGCCAGTTTCAACGGTACAGCTTTTAGAAAGTGTTTGGGGATACAATCAGTTTGTTGTTACAAAAACAGTGCAGGCGCATATTTCAAGCCTTAGGCGCAAGATTGACGACGGGCAAAAATTAACCCTTTTGCACACTTTTCCATGTCGTGGTTATATGCTTAGTGATCAAGTCCGCTCCTATAAACCAAGCAGTGGCACGCATGATCATCAGCGCGCATATCATAACCACTTGCTATTCGATAGATTTGTTAGGTAAATTACTAGTAAATTTGTAGAGTTTTGAAAATGTCGACGCAAAACCATTTATTTATTGATGCAAGAGAGGCTTTTTGCAAACAACCAACGGGGAAGGGAGTTTTTAATCGTTCATTGGTAGCTACCTTGCTTGAGCTAAAGCTAAAAAGGAAAGTTACCCTTTTGTTGGACAATCAGTCTATTCTGGATATCGCATTGCCGAAAAATTGGCAAATTAAGAAGTTTGATGGGTTAGGATTGGGATGGCAGTTAAAAGCGTCTAAGTGGCTTAATAAGCAAGCAAAAGGGCATTTGATTTCACCAACTAGCTATCTGCTGCCTTTGCTTACAAAAATGAAATCAACCGTTGTCGTGCATGACTTAATCAGTTTTCTTTATTCAAAAAATCATCATTGGAAAGCTAAATTAATCGAAAAGTATTGTTTACCGCGTTTGGCTAAGCGGACTAATGTTGGTTTCGTTTGTGTGTCTCAATCTACAGCAGACGACCTATTAAGGTGTTTGCCTAATTTAAAAGTCGAGCGGGTTAAAATAGCAAAACCGGGGTTGCCAATCGTTTTTGCTAAAGCATGTTTAAAACAAAGTTTGAAAGCAAAAAGCTTAAATTTGCAAGAGCGCGGAGGGATAAGTGAAGCGCCTTTTGTTTTGGCTGTTGCAACTTTAATTCCTCGCAAAAATATTAAACGGCTTATTTTGGCGTTTGATAAGCTCTTACAAGAAAACAAAAATTTACAAAAACATCGCTTAATAGTAATTGGAGGATCAGGCTGGGGGCAAAGAGAGCTTGAGCGTGTATTAAAAAGTTTAAATTTTAAATCACAAATTGATCTAAGAGGGTACGCAACTACAGCAGAATTGGTTGGCTTGTATAAGCAAGCTGAACTGTTTGTGTTCCCGTCTCTTTATGAGGGCTTCGGTTTGCCTTTATTAGAAGCTATGCTAACACGGTGTCCAATTTTATGTTCGGATATTTCTGTGTTTCACGAAGTTGCGGGAACTGCAGCTAGTTATTTCGATCCATACAATGAAGAAGATCTAAAAAATAAGTTGAAATTTTTATTAACAAATCACGAACTTCAACAAATCTTAGTTGGTAACGGTGCTAAACAGCTCAAAAATTTTGATTGGCAAAAAACAGCTCAAGTGTTTGTTGATAGTAGTTTAAGCAAATAAACGCTCGTGTATTACCTAATTAATTTGTCGTATTCATTGTACATATTTTTTTGATCAAAACAGCGAGCAGCTTCACTTATCAATGCTTGTCTACGCATTTGCGAGTTTTGAGATTGCAGTATTTTTGTGATAGCTCTAGTTAAACCAGTGGAATCGTTAGGTTTTACAATATGTATTTCTGAGCTGTAATCAGTACAGCCACAAATTTTAGTTGCAATGGTTTCGCAACCAGCCGCCATGCCTTCTGCAATTACAAGTCCAAATGGGTCGGGTTCAATAGAAGGAAGCACCAAAACTCTGCTTAGGTTTAGAGCTTTAATAACCGCAGCGCGGTCTAACTGCTTTTCAAACTTTACATTGTCAGTAATATTTAGGTTTTTTGCTAATTTTTCTAAGTTCGCTAGCTCTTTTCCAGTACCAATAATTCTGGCTTGCCAGTTTTTTTTGTTATCTAATTTGCTTAAAGCTTGCAATAAGACGTGAGCACCTTTGTCTGTTGTTAGTCTACCGATGTAGGTTATGGTTGCTTGTTTTGTGTCTTGGTCTACAATTTCTGGCTCTTGTCGTTGCATTTCACTTAGATCAATGCCGTTTGGAATTGCTTTTGCTTTTAAATTGCTGTCTTGTTTTTGTAATGCTAAGCGCATCTGTTCGGAAACTGTGATGAGGTCAACAGATTTGCTCAGTTTGTAGTAGCGTTTACGCCATGGATTTTTATATAGCCAATTACCTATTCTAGCGTGCTCAATCCAAATAATTTTGATGTTTGCTTTAGTAAGCAGGTCGGTTAAAAGTAGTTTTTCACTTAGGCTAAGGCAATAAACAAGATCTATGTTTTTATTTTTTAAATCTTGTACCATTTTAAGCGCTTTTTTTCTGTAAAATGGGTAAAGTAAGGAAAATTTTAGTAGTTCAAATTTGCTTACAGGTGGTTTGCACAGAGTGGTTGGTCTTACAAAGAAATTTGCTTCTTGAAAAATGTTATTTAAAACAGGACAAGAGCCGTATAAAACAATTTCATGTCCTTGCGAGCGCCAATGTTTCGCGAGGTTCAATGTGTGGAGCTCTTCGCCACCTAGTTGAGAGCTAAATGGAAACCTTAAAAACGCAATTTTCATATTCGTTCTTTTAGGTATTCAATTGCACGGTTTTTTTGAGCGTCAATCTCTTGCTCGATCTCTTCGATTGTAATTTCAATTTCTTCATCTGGCGTGATACCTTCTTTGTTTATGTCTACGCCATCAGGTGTTAGCCAAGTAGCAACAGTTACTCTCATGCTAGAGCCGTCACTATACTCTACGATACTTTGTACACTGCCTTTGCCGAATGTGCGTGTACCTATTAAGTGCGCAGCATCATGATCTTTAAGTGCTCCTGCAACAATTTCTGACGCTGACGCGCTTCCTTCGTTAACTAAAACAACCATCGGTAGCTTGCTTAGTCGAGCTAAGCCATTCGTATAATAAGCTTTTTCTAAATCTTTTGAGCGACCTTTGGTTAATACGGCAGCTTTACCAGGTGGCAGTAGCTCATCAAGCATATCGATCGCTGTTTCCAAATACCCACCGCCGTTATAACGAAGGTCTAGAATCAGGCCTTTGCTGTTTGCTAGTAGTGCTTCTCGAATTGCAGCGGTAAATTCTGTAGTAGTGTTATCGCTGAAACTGTTAACACCAATGTAAAAAATGTTGTCATTAAGTTTTTCAGTCGTAACGCTCTCGAGTTCAATTAACTCTCTAGTAATTGTAACTTCTACAGGCGCAGGTTGGCCTTCTCTAGCAAGTGTTAAATCCACTGTTGTGCCAGCTTCTCCTCGTATTTCTTCGATGGCATCAATAAGTGTGAAGTTTGTGGCAATCTCACCGTTTATTTTGTAGATAATGTCACCAGACCGCACGCCAGCTTTTTCAGCAGGGGAATCTTTTAGCGGTGCAACTACCGTAATTACACCGTCTTCGCGCTGATCAAGTTGCGCACCAATGCCAGATAGTTCGTGTTTAAGTCCAATTTGAAACTCTTTTGTTTCTTCTGGGTCCATAAACACAGTAAACGGGTCGCCAAGAGATTCTACTAAGCCTTTAACCGCTCCGTAGACTCTGGCTTGCTCATCAACTTGTTGGCCATAAACAAAGTTGTTATTTAAATCTTGCCAAACTTGCCAAAAAAGCCCTAGGGAAACATTCCCAGGTGCTTCACCTGCGTCCATACCCTGAACGCTGTTACCATTGTTGAACCAGTTATTAAAGTTAGTCCCTAGTCCAAACCCAAATGTAAAAATTACTAAAAACCAAACAACTAGCTGTTTATTTTTGTTTTGTTTCATTCTTTATTTCAATTAAATTCTTTATGATTCGTGCCAAAAGATAGGAGTGATGTCCCGACATTTATGCCCCTCAATTTTAAGGACAACTGCACAAAATTGCAAACCTGCATCCATTGGAAAGTTTTTTGGTTGAGAAACCTGTTTAATAATTTTATCTAGCACGCCAGAAACCTCATGGCCAATTACTGAACGTCTTGCACCAGTCATCCCTGCGTCAGTTAAATATCCAATTCCCGTTGGTCCAATTTGAGCATCGCCTGTTTGTACGTGTGTGTGCGTACCTACTATGCCAATAATACTTGGAAACTTTTCTGCAAAGTAAAACATTGCTTCTTTCTCGCTCGTGGCTTCCGCATGAAAATCGATAAATACTCCTTCAAAGTTAGGTTGTTTTAACAAGTTTGGTAGTAGTTCTGTTAGTAGATTTTCTAGTTTTCGAAATGGACAGTCTATGTGCTGTGACATAAAAATACGGCCTTGTAGATTTACCACAAGTATTTGGCTGTTGCCATTGTTGCTTGTTAACAGATGAGTGCCAACACCTGGTAAATCGGGATGAAAATTGGCAGGACGGATAGCTAATGGTGGATCACTAATCAGTAAAGGTAGGTGCTTTTGGTTGGAGAACGTATGATTACCTCCCGTTACAAGCTGTACGCCCATTTTTTGCCATTCCCTAAAATGTTCAGCAAATACAGCATCGCCATGTGAAGCATTTTCCCCGTTTACGATAATGTAATCTGGCTTAAATTCAGCAATAGCTTTGGGTAAAAATTTTTGCAGAGCAAGTCTGCCTGGTCTTCCACAGACATCTCCCACGAACAAGATAGTTGACATGAAAACAAAGTTAATTCATGACAATTTTACGCTGATTCGCAGGTTATGGAAAGGTGCTTTTTGACGTTTGATTTGTCAGATTTATACTCCGGCTGCTCCAATAAGTTGTGACATCGGTAGCATAATTGCCAACACAACAATACCAACAATTAAGCCGACAACTGCAATAATAAATGGTTGCAGTAGTTTGGTTAAGTTGTCCGCCAAGTAGCCAACTTTTTCACCATAGTAATAGGCAAGTTTGGCTGTGATACTATCAAGTTGTGCGGTTCTTTCACCTACGCTTACCATGCTAATTAGCATCTCGCTAAAGTAGGGACTATTACGTAAACTATCGGCAATTTGGATACCATTCGCAACGTCTTTAGCTAGTAGGTGGACGTTTCGCCGATAAACTAAATTTCCCAAACTGTTTGCTGTAATTTGTAAGGCTTGAACAATTTGGACACCACTTGATACTAAATTAGATAAACTATTTGAAAAGTTAGCTTGAGCAATATCTCTTTGGAAATCTTTGATAACAGGGATTTTGAGGGACAGATAATGATAAATATAACGACCTTTTGGTATTCTATAAGCGATAATGTTAAGTCCAATAATTATAACAAATCCTAGAACCAGCAAAGTTGTATTCTCAACTACAAATTGACTCGTATTAACCACAAATATTGTAAGAGCTGGTAGTTCCATGCCAGACTCTAAAAATAGTCCACTAATTTGAGGTACCACAAATTTTAACAGTGTGAACAATGTAACGATCACAAACAAAATTACAATCGCTGGATAAATCATGGCGCTAACTAGTTTACGACGTATTGCAGCTTGTTTTTCAACGTCGCTAGCTAAGCGTTTAAGCGCTTCAGTTAAACGTCCTGTTACTTCGGCGGCGCTAATTATTCCAATTTCTGATTCGCTAAAAATATTATCAAAATCGCCTAATGCCTGAGAGAATGATTGACCTTTTTCAAGTTGCCAACTAATAGACTGGCAGATTTTCTGCATGTGCTTGTCAGTTGTCTGATTCTTATAAATTGTTAGGGCTTGCGTAAGGGATATACCCGCTTCTAACATTACGCTTATTAGTTCATAGAAATTCTCTTTTTCCTTAATATTGATGCCTTTTCTAATTTTAAAGAAGCCATGCAAATTTTTATAGGCCTTAAACTTTTCTAGTTGGCCTTTATTTAAAGTTTCAGTAGGTTTTGCTGATTGAAGTTTTACTAAATCAACATTGTCGATATCCAAATGCACAACATCATCTTGAGCTGAAGTATTTACATTGTTTGCGACCTGATTATCTATCGTGCCGACTTGTAAGCGAGCTCGAGCAACAGCATTTGCATCTGGCTTTTGATCCAGACTAAATGTAGTTTGTTCGTTGATTTCATTTAGGCCAAAGCCGTTAGCTGATTTCATTGTTGAGGAGGTGCGGTATTTATATTAGGCTGTATTGTTGATGTTTGTGGTTGTATTGGTTGTGCAATAGACGGTGATGATACCGGTGTAGCTGGCATAGCAGTTGGGATAACTGGTTGTGGCTGAGCAACTGGTTGAGGCTGAATGACGTTAGCGGTAAGCGGTTTTTTCTTTGTTTCGCCAGCTGATCTACGTGCAACTCTGTAAACTTCCGGTAGACTTGTCTCTCCCAATGCAACACTAATAATCCCGGCCTGTTCTAGTGTTACCATTCCTTGGGAAACGGCTAGTTGTTCTAGTTCAAGTGATGAAACATCGGACATAATCGCTTCTCGCAAAATATTGTTTACGTCGATTACCTCATAAAGCCCTAGCCGGCCAAAGTAACCCGAGTTATCGCATTTGTCACATCCTTGTGGCATGTAGACTGTAGTTAGTTGAGCAGGTAGATTTGGATAGTTAGCTTTTTCTGAATCGGCAACGTTTGCATATGAAAGTAGAGCACTTTCAACCATGTCGGGTTTTTGTTTTGCAAGTTCTGCAATCGGGACAGGGACTCGACAGTGTGGGCAAAGTTTGCGAACCAAGCGTTGCGCAATAATATTGTTAAGCGTTGACGCCATTAGGTAGGTCGGAACTCCCATGTTCTTAATCCTTGTCAAAGTTTCAATGGCGCTGTTTGTATGGATAGTTGATAACACAAGGTGGCCAGTTAGTGCTGACTCAATAGCAACATCAACGGTTTCGCGATCCCTGATCTCCCCCACCATCATAATGTCCGGATCTTGACGTAATGCTGAGCGTAAACCCGTCGCAAAACTGTAATCAATATCATGATGAACTTGTGATTGATTTAAGCCCGGCATCTGAATTTCAACAGGATCTTCGATCGTTAGTATGTTTACATCACTTTTATTTAAGATATTTAAACAGGCATACAATGTTGTAGTTTTACCAGAACCAGTCGGTCCAGAAGTTAGAATGATACCATTTGGATCTTCAAGTCCTGATAGTAGATATTTTAGACTGTTACCACGAATACCTAACTGCTCTAATGTAGGTATTTCTCTGGATTTATCTTGGATACGCATAACCACTTTTTCGCCAGTTACAGTTGGAAAAGTTGAAATACGTAGATCCATTTCGCGACCATCTTTTGTTGTTACTTGGCTGCGACCATCCTGTGGAATCCGTTGTTCATCGATTTTAAGGTTCGACATGATCTTAATGCGTGATACAACAGCTGGATGCATATTTGGAGGGTACTCAACTATAATTCGTAACACACCGTCAATACGGTAGCGTACCCGAATCGTTGTTTCTCCCGGTTCAATATGGATATCAGAAGAACGTAAATCTAGGGCATAACTGATCATTTGCAGTACCATTTGTGGTACTTGTCCGCCTAGAATCGCTGATTTTAATAAGGTGAGTTTTTCCGCTTCCATGTGATAGTTTAAGATTATTCTTTAGGTGACCTAAAATATGTATTCAAAACAACTGTATAGTTTAGCACATTTTGGCTGTCTTGGCTAATTCCTTGTAGATTTAGTGAAATAGATTCAACATTCATAAATTGTAGTTCACTACCAGGTAGGCCTGAAGTTTCAATCAAATTCAAAAACTGGCTAAAGTTTTCAAAGCTACTTTCTAAAGTTAAAGTAATTGGTAGGACAAAAACTCCCAGTTCATCGATTGCTTCGGTTGAGCCAAAAGATAAGCTGGTGTTTCGGATTGGGCTATCTGTAGTACTTAAGTCGGCAAAGATTTGGTCAAATTGACGAGTTAACTTTGTGATATTTTCTTCAGCTGGTAAAAAATCACTGATTTCATACAAAGGCTTAGGTTCACCCAGTTTGGCCAGTTCGTCATCTAGTTCTTTACTGGCATTAGCATAGCCTCTGTAACTTTGAACAATCTCGCTAACAGTAGTTTGTGTAGTTTGAAAATTGCCAACTAGCCACCAACTAAGGCCAATACTTAAAATTATTGTGAAAAGCGAAGCAATAACGTACAACTGTGTACGTAGTTTTTGCTGTTTTAGTTTGTTGGTAATTTCATCAACTGCCACAATGGAAGTCATATTAATTGTTTGTTACGCTAATACTAGATGGGAGTTCCGGCTTGAGATTTGTTAGTTCAAAATCTAGTTTTACAGTTGCTTCATAGTGTTCTTGAGGGTTGTCCCCTTCTCTTAGTTGGTTTTTGTTAAACGATCTTGTTTTTACATTTTGGAAGGGCTTTATACCTGCGGGGTTTTTGTAGTCAATTAGTGTATCAATTAGATCGGCAATTTTAGTGAAAGTTCGGCTATCTTCGGTTTTTATTTGTCCTGTAACAGTAAGCTGTTTGGTACGGCTGTTAAAGTTGTATGCAGAGTAGGTGATAAATTGGTCACTGTTTCCAAAATTTGGGTCAATTTGTTTGGTTACATCTTCAATACCCTGGATAACTTCAGACCATAGTAGTCTCTCGCTTTGTAGTTGAATAATTGTACTTTCTGGTAGTCTGGATTGGGCTAAAAACTCTGATATCCAAGCGGAAAATGCCGCATTATCTAGTTTTTCAATTTGAACTAAACGATTTGCACTCGTAAAAGTGTCAAATAGGAAGCCATTACGTATCATTAGCTCCGCATTACTCTTTTTTAGGTTATCTGGTAACTGCTCTATTAAGTTTGCTCTGTCGGTTTTTGCATTATCAGATCCGGCAAAGGACAATTTCGACATTAAGCTTTGTAGTTGTGTAAACAGCTGCTGAATTTCAGCGCGGACATTTTTTAATTCGCGCTCTGTGTTGGCTTGTTCAATTGCATTTAATTCGCCATTTTGAGTTGCTTGTAAAAGGCTTAAGAACTCTAGTCCTTTCCAGTTTAGGCTTGCAAAAATGTATTCAGTTAATTGATAAATACGTATGTTATATGCAGCCTCTAGCTTTGTTTTATTATCAATTGCTGTTTTGATTGTTAGGCTACCTTTAAAGCCTGTGTCAGACTCGCGAATATATGTGGCATAGTAAAAGTAGCTTAGCATGAGCACGCTAAGTATTAGCGCGGTTAAAAAGAAAAATTTCGCCAGCTTAGTGATGCGTTTAGTCTCCTTTAGACGGCTTTCTAGCTGTACAAGTTCGGCTTGTTGCAAAATATCAGTTTCAAGGATCGCTTGGTCTTTGTTTTGCATTGCGTTATTAAGCTCGTATGCTTGCGATTGTTGTTCATCACGCGCAGCTTGTGCATTACCCATGGCAGCAATAATAATGCCTGATTCCTCGCTTGAGGATTGTCCTTGGTTTTCGTCTTGATTCAAAGGCGGAAGGCTAAGTGACATTAGTAGGTCTAAAAATATCTAGTTATTATATCATAAATTCGGCTTAATTAAAACCCCTTTAATCCGGTAGTTACAATTCGTACCACGTTTTTGTCAAACGTTTTTTTTGGCTTTTACTATCACTAAATCAGCTTTTAGGTCTAAAGTTCAATTATCAGTTATTTATATTATGAGTTAATCCCCCTTTATATGCGCATACGGTCAGCATTTACATTAGTTGAATTATTAATTGTGGTTACAATTATCGCAATATTAACTGTTGCACTGGCAAAACCAATTAGTAGCTTGCCAAAGCGAACAAGAGATGAAGCGCGTAAAGTTTTAATTACAGATGTTGAAACGGGAATCGCAGCGTTCAATTTAGATAAATTCTCATACCCTGACGGTAACAACGGTAATTTCTGTATTATTAATACCGATGGTTCTGTCAATTCAGGTGGTATTGTTGATGGAACATACACTGTCGGTCAGTTTATGGAAGATTATTTAGGTGGTAAGGATTTGAGTTTGGCTAAAACAGATTCAAACGTTGCTTGTCATTTACAGTACACAAAATCTGACGATGACATTTTTATTGGTGTTTCTGTAGAACTACCAGAGCGAAGTGGAAACAGTAAAGTTATAGATGATATTAATCTGGCCGATCCAGAAACAAATATGTTCTTCGTTAAGAAGATTTAGTAGGCCAGGCATCTTTGATTAAGAGTGTTCAAAAGGTAGTAGATAGTAGGCAAAAAGCAGAAAGTAAAGCGAGGCGTACTATAGCGTACGGTGAGCTGCTTTTTGCTTTTTAACAACCTAGATGCTACTTTTTCAACACTCTTTGATTAGTCGACTAGTCGATTCCGGTTACGCGGACGACTAGTCGTTTTTCGCATAGGTTAGGGCTAAAATGCTGTTCGCGGGACTTCGGAGTTGCTATAATTAGCAGAGCAGTTTTATTCGTTTTAAGATATGAATTTGTCGCCAATTATATTACGTAGATTGAAGAGATTTGGCGGTCTGTTTTTGCCTTTTTTAAGCCTGGTTTTGCTTGGGTATTTGCTCTTCGGTGGTCAGTTGGTTGGGCGCGCGCAATTAGATGACGATGTTGTTAAACAAACTGTAGTTATTCTAGTACAAGAATCATTACTTGAGTCAGACGAGAGATTCGGTGGTTTGGCAAGCGAATATTCCGCTTTGAGAAATGTAAATTTGGCTAATCGAATAGATAGGTATGCCAAAGACATTCAAGCTACTTTGCCGCAGACAGAAACAGTAATATTGCCGATACCTCAAACGGCAAGTGCATTAAATATTCATCAATTACTACAGAGACTAACATTGTTTAGTTCTGATCAGTTAGTTGCACCGCCGGTTGGTGTCGTTTTGGTTGGAGATTTGCCGTTGCCAACGGTTGAAAACAATGGGGTTAATCAGGTTAGTGTATATCCGTATACGGATTTTCTTGATACAAGATATGTTTGGGATGCGCTATCAGAAAGTTTTGTATTACGGCAAGAAACAAGCAAGCCCGAACTTTGGCATGGTCTAATTAAGTTTGAGCAAGAGGTGGATTATGCAATTTACTTCGACAAAAACCACTTAACAAAAATTGGACACGAAGATTTTACCGCTAAAAGACGCATATTTTTCAGCGATTTGCCGGATGAGCAGGTTAGTTTAAATGAAGATTTGTTACCTGCTTATGCCAATTTTATTAGCGTTAGCAAACAAAGATCGTACCAGCACTACACAAGCGATTTGTTGCGCATACTTGCCAATAGGTTTAACAGTGGCTTTAACGATGTAGATTTGACTCGGTTAAGTGAAGAAATTGCTGATGTTGCCAGCGGTTCAGGTGATTTGGCAGACACATATGTAAAGCAGCAGATAGAGAGTTTTAGTCGACCTTTTATCACTTTATTCTCAGGTTATTACAGTCGTATTTTGCCAATAATCGAGCAAACAGGGAGGTATCGCAATGAGCGTAATGAAATAACAACAGTTCCGCAGCAGGTGTCTTATGTAGATGAGCGGCAAGAACAGTTATTTAAAGCTGTTAATTCAAGAGTGGAAAAGTTGGTTGATGATATTGTTGAAGAGGTAGCACAACCCGCGCGGCTATTTGCTGCTATAGAGCTAACTGGTACTGCAAAATTGAAAAATGGGCAAACTATCAACTTGAGTCGGCAACTTTTCTTTAATCATAGAAGTCGTACCGCTGTAACCGTTTCGGAGTTGGTGTCACATGCTAAAGCTCCTGGTGGCGTTGCAGGTACAGTTACAAAATTTAATAGAGGCTTAGCTTCAATCATTGTGGCGGTACAAGAGCTCGATCCAGTATTTGGTACAAACGGAACTCTTTTGGCTACATCTGTAAGTTTAACAGAAAATAGTTTAAGCCAAGCATTAGCACAGAGTAGTTTGTATATTAACTCACAGCCAGTAACTAAGATTTCTACAGCAGAGCAATGTCGTTTTCAACGTGGACAAAAAGCAGATCAGCAGGTGGTGACAAGCCGAAATTTTTCAATCAATCAATCCAGTGAGCCAGCTCAATGTTATTTGCCCTGGGCAAGTGGGGAAGAGAATCGTTGGCTTAAAGATAAGTTTAAATGTGATCAATTCAATGGGATTGAGCTATTAGATGAGCACCGTTTAACAAAAGTTGTAAATGGCGATGATGCTTTAACAACGCACGAATCTTGCTATGCTTTCCGTAGTCCAACAACCTACTTTAGGACAGAGTTGGGGGAAGTGCCATTTGATCAAGTTGATAACCCGGCAAATATTGTTTTGAGTGATTCGCTTAACCTAGATTTGGCTACAGCACTGAAGGCAATCAATAGTGATCTGGATCTAAATAGTCAATCTGCTTGGAGTGCCGCCTTAGCAAATTTACCAAATGATAAAATTACTTTAACTGGTGAAGATCTGGGGCTCACAGATGTTGCAGAGTTAACACTTAAAACAAATATTATCGGAGAAAGTAAAACTGTAAGTAGTGTGATTGACCATAAAGATCCAATTCCAGAGGTTTTAAATCGTCAATTCACAGAAGGAATATCTCGCAATCTTCCTATTGATGGCAAAAGGTACATAAGCTTTGTTAATAGAAGAGGGCAAGCCGAATATCTTTTTTATCCAGACCTTTTTGCCGCTGGGAGTTTTAGTAATTATCTTGAAGAATTAAAAAAGGTTGAAACAAGACTTTCGCAATTAAGCCGGCAAAACTATCGAGGTTATTTAACAAAGGTTGTCAATGAAGAGCTAACAGATTGGGATGAAGATTTTGAAAATGTAACAACAGTCAATGAAAATGAGTTGAGAAATTTCCTAAACTGGCAAGTAAGCGATTTGCAAACAAAGTATCAGTTGGCTTTTCAGCTTGGTTTGCAAGGTTTGAACAGTTGGGGACAGTTAAATGAGGCTGGTACATATGAAGTTGCGGTTTTAAATTTGCCATTTAATGACAGTGAAACACCGGACACGCTTGCGTTTGATCTTCCTAAGATCGTTGCCGATAGTAATCTGGGATCTTTGGAAAATTTAACCACGGCAAACAACGATTTAACCGAAAGCGATGAAGAAGACGAAGCTGACCTTGGTGAGGCGCGAACTTTTACTGCCTCTGAACTTGAGGCAACTGCAAATTGCAATCAATACTACACAGCTCGCGGAATGGTGAGATTTTTGGACTATGCGTCTTATTTGGATTGTTGGTTTACCAATGAGGTACAAACAAGTATTAATCAGCTAGTTGACCTCCCTAGCCTTAAATTGCCAGAGGTAGCTAATCCTTTGCCTCCTCAAAACCAAGTAGTTAGTAGCTTAGAAATTAACGCTTTGGATCAGTTTGTTAATAGTAGTAATAAGCAAAAAGTTACTGTTAAAGTGTTGAATTCGGCAGGGCAAGTTGTTAGTGGGCAAGTAATTAACATTAACCTTAAAGTTAGCGGTGCGGCTAAAATAGCCGGGTCGTCATTGCAAACGACTACAAGCGGTCAATCAGAGTTTGAAATCGAGCTAACGAAAAATAAAGGTGTAGTAAAACTAGAGGCAAGCTTATTAGATTTAACAGTCCGCAAAAATATACAAGTTGTTGAACCTTATAATGTAAGTTTAACTGGAGCTAATTTTAGAGCAGGTAGTGAAAATGCCCAGCTGGAAATTAAAGTTACAAATCCATCTGTGGATCAAACTTTACTTAAAGAGATAAAAATAGATAGTGAAGGTATCCCAAGTTTGAACGGTACATTTGCGCTAGAAAATGGCATGCTGTTGATTAATCCAGCTTTGCCAACCAAAAGTGGACGTTATCCGCTTAAAATCAATTTGGCTGGCAATACAGTTCAGAGGTCTGTTTTAGTAAAACCGGCGGAATTGGCTAAAGTGGAAACTGCCTCTAAAACTGTTTCTAAATTTGACAGAAAAGTTGTTGTCAATTTTTTTGACAGGTTTGGTAACAAAGTTGATGACCGCTTAATTAGAGGTTCTTTGGCAAATAATAACCAAAGTATAACTTTCTCACAGACAAACTTTAGAACAGAAAATGGTAGCATTGAATTACCATTTAGTTCCAGTCAAAGTGGAGTGTATCAGCTTACATTAGACATAGAAGGGTTCGCCGAGCCGTATTTATTGAACTTGATTGTGACTGAACAGCTAAGCTTTGAACAGTTAAAAGGATTAAGTCCAGCCGCACAGCATTTACAGTTACATTCAAATCTAAATAATGAGGCAGCTGGTGAGTGGGTGTCGCAGTGGCTTTTAAATGGTAAAGCACAAACAATCGCTGTAACCCCGCAAACAGAAACTTATCAGCAGTTATATAATATTGCAGGAAGCAACACAGTTGGTGAAGCCTACAGTGCAAATCAAGATGATAGTTTGATTGTTTGGGGAGATCCAACATTTAAATTGCCAGCAAATACAACTAGTAATGTAAGAGGTTTTTCCGCCGATCTCGGTGAAGTTATTGCGGATTTGCCCGCTCCAATAGCGCATATTGCAACTAATGATGATACATTAGCTCTCGCTACAACCGAAGGCGAAATATATCTTCTTCAAGATGATAGCTTGGAACTGCTTACTTCAATTCCATTAGGAGTTAGAAAACTAGTTTGGTGGAAGCCTGAGCGTAGGGCTAGTAACGCAGTTTTATTGGTTGTGACAGAAGATGTTTGTTCCGAGCTTGAAGGATGCTTATTTGCAATTTACTTTGATGATAATGGACGATTGCGGCAAGAATCTGTGCCAATAAAAACCAATGGTAAAATTACGAATCTGTTAGTAGATGATTTGTCTGACGATCGCGAAGATGATCTTCTAGTAGTGAATGAGGCACAAAATTTATTACTATTTCTCAATTCAGAAGGCGTTAATGACACGTTTCAAAATTGGGTAAATTACGAACCGGTTAGAATTGCCTCTTTAGCTGCAGAAGCTAATCCTGAGCGTAATTTGAGTAAATATTTTTTATGGCATCAGCCTGGGTATACTCCTTCGGAATCCGAACAAATAGTTGAAAATACAAGCAACTATAACAAAGTCATAAATGGAAAAATTTATCGTACATTAAATCAGGTTAATCAATTAAAAACCTCTACTGTAAGTGTTCGTGATGTAAATGGTCAAAGAATTGAGGCCGGCGAGCTTTTGGAATATAATATTTTACTCACAAACGTTGGGCAGCAACCAGTAAATGGGTCTCTTGCTCTACCAGTAGCTGGAGAATACCGAGTCCAGTTAGACAGCGTATCTTGCCCTAACTGTAGTATCCAAAATGAACAAAGTGACCAATATCCTTACCGCATTGATGGTATTTCGGTACAATCTGGTCAAACCTTGAACATTACATTTAGAGCTAAATTAGAAAGATTACCAGATCAGACTAGTCATCTTTCAATAGTAACCGATGCTGATGGTTATCCAGCTGATGGGAAGGCAGATATTAGAGTGGTCAATCGAGGAAGCGGCATCATAACATATCTTTATTCAACCCAAAATGATCGGGGACAAATAGTTTACCGAAGACAGGAAGTGGCTCAATCTACAGCAACAGCAACCGGGCAAGCAGCCGATTTGTTGCAGACAAACCGTACAGCGCAACAGGCACTCCAAAATGGAAATATAGATTCGTTAAGGGCTCAGGCTGAAGCAGATTACCAAAGCACGCTTAGGGCAGATAAAGATGGTAACGATATTTTAGATTCTTTAGAAAGTACAACGGGCAAAGCGCATAAAATTGCTGACAAAGTAAACAGTTTAATTGAAGATATTTTCTGTAGCGGTGGCTGTATAGCAACACCGGTAAATCATGCGTTTTTGGTGGATGGGTGGGGAATACCCGGAAGTGGTCCAGCTGTTCCTGTTATAGCAATTAGTAAGTTGCCACCATTTTTCCAACCAGGTATAGCTGCTGGATCTGTCTTTAGGCAATACCTTTCCCCAACATTAACAGGTGAGTTGGGATTGGCTACCTGTTATGGCCTATATCCTTTTGGTAGTTGTCACGCATTCAGAGTGGGATTGTTAGAACATTTTGGAGATATTTGTGCTGACATAAATAATTCAATTATATCCGCCTTTAATGTCGCTCAGGACGTTGTCTACAATGCTATTAGTGGAGAAGTTGGTGACGGCCAGTTTGGTATCGTGGTTGGTGCTGAGGGAAGTGTTGGTAATACGCAAACTCCTACAGGAATTAGTACAAGTGTGAACGTTGATGTACCCGGTTTCCCAGAAATTTTAACAAATTGGCTCGAAGCTCAGCGTAGAGAAATAACCAAGCTAACAGATTTACCAGATTTAACGGTAATATACCCAGATTTTTCCGGCTACTTTGATAGCCTAAGGCAAGAAGCAGATGATTTGCCATCACAAGCAGAAAGCCAAGATAACAATGAGATTCCGGAAAATGAAACAGTTGGTGAACAAGTAGAAAGGTATTCAAAAAACTATCAAAAGTTCTTCAGTGATCTGGAAACAGATCTTGATGGTTTAAACAGTCTTTATACGGAGATTGGTGCATACAGTATGTTGAAGATCGAGATTGAGAACTATGAAATTCAATATCCATATTTACCGCCAGAACTAATACATAATTTCATGGTAGATTATGCAGAGTGGAAAAATCAACTTGAGCGAGAAGTCGATCAAACACTTACCTCTTGGGGATGTTACGCAAACGGGTTTCCGGAAGTGATAAATTCATTAGGAGGCCCGGAAAGTCTTAGCGGATTGCCGATTACGGAAAAGTTAGCTCGTTTATTAAAGAATGCTGGTGAATTAAGTATAGAAAAACGTCAAGATCCTAAAAATTATTGTTATCAATTGCTTTTAACTTATGGAGGAATTTCAGCAGATTTTAATGCGAATCTTGAAATTTTAGCAGAGTACTTAAGCTTACCTTCAATTATTTTCACAGTCGATAACTGGCGAGATAAGTTGCTCGCAGGCGTAATCGAAATTGTAGACAACGTAAACAAAAATATAGTTGGCTATTTAAATACAACAACAAAGCGAATCGAAGCGTGGGATCAAATGCTTAAAGATTTGCAAAGAGTCTGGAAGCAGTTCTCGCTCCTTGTGAATTTATCCCTTGATTATTTAAAACAGTGTGACGATTGTCGAACCCACAGATACAGCGACTATTCATTATTAATTGATCTGTTTGTTGATTCCCCTGAGTTACCAGTTTTTGCATTACCTAAGTGGCCAGATATTACATTAGATTTTTCTGATATTCGAGCAGGCGCAACGATAACTGTTCCAGAGTTTAGTTTTGTTCCAAAACCAATTACGTTACCTACTTTACCGCGGATTAATTTGCCAGACTCGCCACCAATAAGCTTTTTAACGCAACTGCCGGAGTTCGGTTTGTTTTTAGGGGTGCGTTTGCCAGATCCACCAGATTTACCGGATATATTGGAGAAAGTAGAATTGCCAGATCTATTTAACATCGAAATTCCAAAGTTGCCGCTAATTCCATTGCCACCAGATATTGGTAGTTTCGGTGCCGAGTACGAAGCGTTAGTGGCTTCTAGTTTGGAGTTGGTGAGTAAAGTATTGCGAATTATCTGTATTTTAGAACAGGGTTTGATTCCCGTGCCAGAAACTTTCTTAAAGCAAAAAATAGAACAGTTGACCGCGCGACCACTAAATCCGCCATTGCCAATCGATATAGAAGCCGGCATAGGGTTTAAGCTGCCGTTGCCCGAAAGTATCGGCGCATACTTGAGTAAAGTTACAGTAAAAACTCATATATTGCTGGACATTGAAGCCGATCCACTTAGTTTTGTTATTCAGCCACTAGTTGATTACATAAATGGACACACTACAGATTTTTCTAGCTCTTGGAATGAGCAAGTTAATAAAATAACTAATCTCCTGAATGTACAAAAAATTATTGATGATCTTGTGGATAGCGCAGGAAATTTTAAAGAGATAGATTCGTTGGAATTAGAGTATTCGCCTAATGAGCAGCAGCTGTTTAAAGATTTAGATATTGATCTGTCTTCAGGTTTGCAACGCTTATATGCACAAGCAGGACCAGTTGTGCCAGCTGTATTAGCTGATCAGCCAGCCGGGGATATTGCTTCAGTACTAGCACCAGGCATCTATATTAACGATGGTGAGACAGAGCAGGCAATGCGTCTAGTTGATTATCAGCCAGAGGTGGCATCGGATACGCATTTGAGCTTTATAGATTTTGATGGAGATGGTGATGCTGATGTTGTTTATAATGTTGACAACAAGCTTTACTTAAAACGCAATAGCACACAAGAAGTAGATCCGTTTTACAACGATGAAGATCCAGTGAGTGCTAATTTTGACGATTTGATGTCCGAAACTACGCCAGTCCAGAATCAGCAGGTTACCGAATTAGCTGCTCAAGTAGATAGCGATATTATTAATTTAACAATACCTCAATTAGCACGTGGAGAAATGTTGATCGTAAATGTCGCGCCAAAAGGTTTGGAAATCGAGCCAATCGAAAATCAATATATTGTTACAACTGAACTAGAATCGAGCATTGCTGATAAACTTTCTGCACCTGATAATTCAGGCTGGAAGCTAATTAATAGCAATAATAGACGATTGAAATTGGAAGCCGGAGATGTTGATCGTGCAAGTGGGACAACAAGTTATTTACAACAGGTTAGTCCGTATAATTCAGCATTGCTTACTATTCCAAGACCAGAAGGCGCATATGTAGTTACTTGGCAGCGAGTTGTTGGCGGCAAATTGGTAGCTGCAAACCAACAAATTGGCATCACAGAACTTGATTGTAGCGATATCAATCCACCAACAATTCCGGACAAGCTTACTAGTATCGATGTTCTTGTTTATCAAATGCCCGAGATTGACTTATCAACCGCTTTTGACCGTGATTCAGAGATTATGAGTTATTTCGTTGATACAAATCCTGATTTAGACAGCGATGGTGATGGAATAACAGATAACGATAGAGTTTTAGAAGGCGATAATCAGCCTCGTGTTGATACAAATAACGATGGAATAAGTGACAATGATGCCAATATTTCAGTGTTTAGGTTGCGCGCCTACGACAAACCCGGTCAACGAACTGTGGTAGCTCATGTTGTTGATAAGTCAGGTAATAGAGCCAGTCGTAAAATCAACATTAACGTCAAAGTGCCAGATATTTTTGTAACGTCTGTTACAGTAGATGAGATTAGCGGCTATATTTCACCAGCTGTTGCCAATATCCCTATTAGTTTAGTAAGAGAGCGTAATGGCCAAGCAACCATAATTCCAACACGAAGTTCTGTTGTCAAAACTGACAACAAAGGGAGATTCACTGTTGAGGATGGTTTGGAAAATCAGCAGGTAGCTTATATCCTCGATCGATCACAACAGCGTATTGCTACAATAGGTCTTGAGTCGGGCACAATCCTTGCAAGTTCTGCTCTTAAAGTCGCTGTTCGAACTGAAGAAGTTGGTGGAACTGCTTATTTGTTACAATCACCAAGTGGCACAACAATTACACAAGTTAGGGCTTTAACTTCAGCCTTAAACGACGTAGATCTTTATGATGGACAAAATCGAAAAGAGTTAAGAGCGTATCAAGGGGTTCTCGTTGATGATTTGCAAGACAGTGATGTTTGGAGGTGGAGCTTATTAGCAGGAGACGATCAAGGTTATCCGGGTGGAGCTGCCTTGACATTAAACAATCAGCGTCGGTTAATTATTACACCTTCAGGCCGTATAACCCTTGTTGATCAACCAGATATTAAACTGCAACTTAGTAAAGTCACTAACGTAAGCCAACCACAATGGATTGAGGTTTATGATACAAACAATAATCAAGCGTTAGCTAGAATTTATCTTGGAAACAAAGAGTTATCGCTCGATGATTTAGCAGATCAGCTAGTAGTACGACGCAGGCCGCCCGCCGAAGCTACCAATGAAGATAGTCCAAGGCTGCCATTTGCTGATGTTCAAGAAAGCGACAGTGATTATGACCTATTGGTTGGGTTATATGAACGCGGTCTACTTAGTGGTAAAAATCGAGATGGTAACCTTGTAGCTGATCTTGATGCCACACTTAGTAGAGCTGAGTTTACCAGCTTGTTGCTAAAACTTAGCTGTATTATTCCAAGGGATGAAGCAAAAGCCGCACCAGCATTATTTGCTGATATTCCTTACAAAGTCGATGGCCTAGAGTGGTATTACGCTCCAATTAAAGAGGCGGCATTGCAAGGGTTTGTTACAGGTTACCAAGGGCAGATCGACCCTGCTAGTGGGTTGCCAATCTTCTTGCCGGAAGCCAATATTAGTGTTGCAGAAGTCGCGAAAGTGATACTTGAAGTGCTTGAATCAAAAAATGTCATTGATTTGAGTAAGGTCAGTAAAGATGCCAATCCTTGGTATTTACCATACCTTGCAGCTGCACAAAGCGAGAAAAGTCCAATTTTAACCACTGATGAAGCCGCTAAGCCAAACAAAGCAGTAACACGCCGAGAGTTCTTTAGGATTGTAAACCGTGTTCTATCATTCTCAAACTGTGTGGATTTAGATGATGATCGTGATGGTATGCCATTCCATTTTGAAGCCAAATACAATCTAAACCCAAAACAAAATGATGCTAACGCTGATCCTGATGGTGATGGCTTGAACAATTTGGCTGAGTATACTCACAAAACAAACCCACTTGATCCTGATACAGATGATGGTGGTGTGGGAGACGGGATAGAAGTGCGTAGAAAGACAAATCCATTAAATCCGCGTGACGATCTACCAGTCGTAGATCCAAATGCCGGCGTAGATGTTACAGAAATAAGTTGTAATCAATGTCCATGTCCTTATACACTAGAATACGGAACAACAGTTCTTACAACGGATCAGTTTATAGGTATTATTCGGGATAATGATGGCAACATTGTCCAGAGGTCCAATCGTTATCAAAGTTCTCGTTAAATAAAAATATGTCACCAAAAACAAAAAAACATTTAGCGGCTAAGCCAAATAAAAAAATTAGAATTTTATTAACTAGTCTATTAGTTGTACTGTCGGTTTTTGGAGCTGGTTCATATATTTTTGCTCAATCAGCAAACAATCCAGTAGCTAACAATGAAACTCAGTCTGTTAATAATTTTGACAACAAAGTAACGCTCTATTGTCAGCAGGTTTTTCCAATTGTGCTTAGCGATATTTTAGCAGAATTTTTTACTAAATTAGATGCTGTAAGCCAGAATACGCAGGTCGTGTCACAACAAATTGATGATGTACTAAACGCCTTTAACCAGACGGCGGAAAAATTGTTAACGGCAAAAACTACGGCATTAAATGAGTTAGATCCAGATCGGAATACTGTTAGCGCCATTAATTCAATCGAGGCTTGTGAGCAACGCTACGAAGAGGCAGTTAGAGTAAGCCGTGAAACAATGGAGGTCTATTTAGCAAAAGTTAGTAAGCAAAAATCATCTTTAGCTATAAGTCAGCAGTACGACTACCTTAATAATAAGGCAAGTAATCTGCTTTCGGAATTAACTAAAACAAAAACCTTCTTTGAAGATTTTAATAAAAATTTACCACAATGCACAATCGCTTGCGCCAAGCAATAACGGCGCCAATTATAATCGTAGTCTTAGCTTTAGTAGCGGCGTTAATCTTTACCTTCGCCAGCTCCGCTACCGCTGCGCCTAAGCTCTCAAATAGCGAGCTTGTGGGATTAGTTGCAGAGTATCACGTTGAGGCCAATCAACTTGTGGATATGCGCATAAAAGGTGTGGCGGAGCAGCTAAACCAGCTAAAAAAGAAGCCGTCGTTAAGAGCCGGCATACAAGCCAAATTTCAAGTGCCACTTAATTTGGAGGAACAGTGTTTATCCGATGATAAAGAACAGACGGAGCTGAATTATAGTAGTACATGCTTGTATTTTGAACTTAAATTACTTAGAGATGATTTTTTAAGCAAACTACCCAAGGCAGAATTGAACTACGATCAGTTAGGCTTGAACAGTACAGAATTACAGTCTCAAGCAGGTTTGGAAAGCGAGATCCGTAAGAAACAAAGCGATTTGTCTTTAGATTTAATTGACGCAACTCTAACGGCCTATAACCAAATAGTCACAGCGGCAATTTTGCACACTGAAAACGAATCAACATTAGCTGAAATTGAGACACTCCAAGATCATTTGTATGATCTTGATTTGATAACACAAAATTTGCCAAACCGCTTTCATAATGTAACAACAAATCAATGTCGTTAATATTATATTTAAAAATTAGTAGAGCGAATTGGAGAGCATTAGGAGTGTTCTTTTTAGCAATTTTGATGGCGATTAACCCTTATTATGCAGTTGGAAGAACTGTATTGGCACAAGTGGAAACTGAAATTCCAAGTCAAACAATTTATGAAGCAATAAATGCAAGAATATCAGATATGGCAGAAGGTGTTTCAAGTTTATCTGATCTTCAGTTAAATGACTTTACAATGGAATCTGCTGATCAACCTTCCAACCTATACCTTTTGCTTTATCAGTTAAAAGAGAGTGATAGTCATGAAGGTGCTTTGGCGCAAACAGCGGTTGAAAGTGGGTATGATTACTTTACGGTCAGAAACGCAATTGAACAAGGATCATTAGATGACTTGGGTCAAGGTGTTGCTGATCAGCAAACTGAGTTACAAAGGCTACGGAGTTTGTATGAAGCTGCCTTGCCTATTCAGCAAACACGATTCAATTTGGTTATTCAAAATCATTTTCAACAAGTTTTTGCTGATGGTGATAGTTTAAACGCAGATTTTGACTTAATTCTCGATTTACAAGAGATGCATGACCAGCTTTTTGTAGGCAAACCACCAACTTTTTTTGAAGCCGATCCTAGTTACCCTGTGAATCCTAATTTCCAAAGACCGCGTCAAGAATTGCCCAGTAAATTTGAGAGTAATCAGTCGGCACAAATCGCTGAAAATGGTGAGGTAAGTCCAAATTTTTGCCCAGTTGATCCAGCATTGTCTGCTGCTTTACTAGCTTCAAACAGCTTGCAAGAGCAGGAAGGAGAAGTTGTTTCGAATAACTCTCAAATCGCAAGAAGCGGAAACAGTAGAGGTGCTAGCGGTAATTTTGTTGCCAGTTTATTTGAAGATGTGATTCCTGATTCACCAATACCTTGTGAGCCAGGGCAGTTTTTTTGTGCAACTTTAGAAAAAGAATATGATTACGCTCAGAATTATTTCCCTGGTGAGCAAACGTGTGTGGCTTGTCGATTCGCAAAAATCAACGAGAATATGGCTAAATTAATGGGGGATACGCTCTATCCAGGGAAAATCACCGGTAAATTGGGCGAGTTAGCAGAGTGTAAAGACGCTTTTTATACTTTGCCTCTGGATGTAAATATTTCATTTTTACCCAATCCTGTTCCAAAATATAACGAAAAAGTAGCTGAGCAAATTGCTAAGCAAAAAGCAGCAGATTTGGCAGAAAAACTTAAGCAACAACCACAAGATATTAGTTATTTAAATAGTCAGCAAATCGGTAATACTAGTTCATCAATTTTGGATATTATTGACCAAAGAGGTCAGATTTTGGCAGCAACAAATCAGCAAGCAATTAATCAGTCTAATGTTAAAAAAAGCAGTCTTACGGCTCCAACGGTAGATGTTGGTATCCCAAGTGAAGTGGTTCAGAAAATTCAAGAGTTTAATCAGTATTTGATTGCTTATCAAAAACTGTTACTTGAGATTAGTGCGTTGGTTGAAGTTATTAGCCAAAAACCTAACTGTTCATAATAAATTTATTTATGATTAATCTAAACTTAAAAATCCGGAGCATAATAGTTGGATTAGTCGTATTAATTTTTGTAACGACGCAGTTTGCAATTAGCGCATTTGCTCAAGCAGAAGAGGAATCAGTGTTTAGTCAGAAAATAACTTCAGTTGAGAAATTTTTTGGTAGTGCCATTGATCCTGTTAACTTTTTTGCACCTTTTGATGATTTGTTTTTTACACAGAACAGATGTCAGAAAATTGATATTTTCGCTCTCACACAGGAGCGTGACAATGTTGGGCTACTAATTAGAAAAGTGCTCTTGGATGACAGCGTAAGCTTAGAAGATTTTAAAAAATTGGAGAACAAGTACGATATATTAAGTGCAGAGATTTTCTATCTAAGGAACATTGATTTACTAATTGAGGATCAACTTGCGATTCTTAATTCAGAAACACTAAAAGCTTTTGACGACAGAAGGTTAATCGCCGACCAGTTGGCAGATTTTGAAAAAAAATATAGAAAAAATCTCACAAAATACAGCGAATGCCATACAACTTTTTCCGAACTAAAGACGGCATGGGGGCGTATAGTTGCAGATACCAAAGGAGCTGGGAGTAATTTTATTAATGCGTCAAAAAACTTAAGAAACACATTCGTTGAGACACCTGGTATATTACTAGATAATACTCTTGGTACACTGGAAGGATTTTATGAGGCAGTTGTAGGTGTCCCTTCGCTATTTACTAGTAAAGAAGAGGCGTCAGTAGGCGCAAACAATGTTATTCTTAGCCGTGTTTTGGAAGGGGGAGCATCTGACATATTTGCTAAAACTCAGCAGAAAAATAGGTCCAAGGCTATTGAAGACGGTACAGGTGTGTCAGTTTACTATGACAACCGTGCTTCGCAGCTTTTAAATCAAAATCCAAATGCTAGTCTACTCGATCTAGTTCAGCAGTCTGTAGAATATGAAGGTGAAGTTGGTGCTATACTTAACCAGCAAGTAACGGAGAATAACTTGCAAATCAAGGCGGCCAGCCTAGATGGATCACTCTTAAACGCCTGGGGCGCGTCAGCAAACACAAGCATTCAATTTGAGCGATACAACCAGCTACTCAATCCTAAAGGGTCTCAAAACTTAAGTATCGGCCGACAACTTGACGATTTAGCAAAGAGGCAGTGTCGAGAAAAAGTATAGAGTGTAATTGAAGAATTGGCTCTTCTTTTGCAAGATATAGCTACATGTGTTAAAATGGAGAGATTTTAATAATTATATGGCTGATTACTTAGAAAGCCCAAAATTAATTCCTGGTGAAACGATGACAGAGGAAGCTCTGCTTGAAGCAACAAAAAAAAAATTAGGTGATTTAAAAAAGAATATTATTGTTGGCTTAAGTTCAATACCTTTGAAAACGGAACTTAAGCTTTTACCAGAAGATGTTGAAAAATTATTTAAAAATATAAAAAAAGGAGACGTTATTTTGGTAGGGAATTTAGATGAGTCCAGTGCGCTATTTATCAATGATGGCTCCAATTTAACGCACGCCATGATTTATGTGGGCGACGGCAAATTGGTGCATGCAACAAAGAATGGTATAAATGAAGAAAGTTTAGCTGACATTATATCTCATTACGAAACTTATGCATTACTTAGACCTGAAATAGGGCAAGAAAAGGCAATTCAATTTGCATTGAGTTCTATTGGCAATAGTTATGACTTTAGTTTTGATAATAAATCTAGTGATTCAATGTATTGCACTGAATTGGTAGCAAGAAGTTATGGAGTTGAGTTAGGTGAAAATATCTTAAAACCTTCTGAATTCTTAAAATCATTTCCAGAAGTTGCTAGGTCAAAAAACTTAGAAACAACCAACTTGGCGAATATGAAATAAAAGTTTACATATAGCAACACATATGTAAAGAAAACGGAAAAATCTTTACATATTACGCCTAATATGTTAATCTTTTAATTAATTCTTAACATATTATTTTCCGTGACAAACTACCAAGTTCCGCGATTACCAAATCATAAAATCATTGAAAGTTCTAAAGTTTTAAAAAAAGCTATAATTGCTAATAAGTTAATTGCAGAACTCAAAGGACTTGCACAAACAATTCCCAATCCTGAAATCTTAGTAAACACTTTGTCTCTGCAAGAGGCAAAAGATAGCTCTGAAATAGAAAACATTGTGACGACACATGATGAGTTATTTAGGAGTAATGAGTATTATAAAAATTCCTCTTCCGCTAATGAGGTACATCGCTATCTAGAGGCTTTATTCTACGGTGCTCATTGGGTGAAATTGCAGAATCCAATTAGCTCCAATTTGATAACAAAGCTTGCGCAAATTGTAACAGAAA
Organism: uncultured Candidatus Peribacteria bacterium; assembly: GCA_964386265.1. Taxonomy (GTDB): domain Bacteria; phylum Patescibacteriota; class Gracilibacteria; order UBA1369; family UM-FILTER-41-14; genus CAYLRB01. Next base: position 28,729 of record CAYLRB010000001.1, read on the forward strand.
GACAGGCGGGGTTTCGCAATTTACCCGGTACTACTTTGAAAAACATAAATGGAGAAATAGTTTATACGCCACCACAGAGTATTCATGAAATCATTGATTTAATGGGTAATCTGGAAAAATTTATTAATGATTCATCCATCAGCGACCTTGATCCCTTAGTTAAAATGGCTGTTATCCATCATCAATTTGAGTCAATACATCCGTTTTTTGATGGAAATGGACGAACTGGAAGAATTCTTAATATAATCTATTTAATTTCTGAAGGTGTTATTGATGCGCCAATTTTATACTTAAGCCGCTTTATTACAAAAAATAAACCTGAGTATTACCGTTTACTGCAAAGTGTACGTGAAGAGGACAAATGGGAAGACTGGATACTCTACATGCTAACTGCATTAGAAATAACAGCAGCACAAACAATCAAAACAGTTGCAGATATTAAGCTTATTATGCAAGTTTTTAAAAAAACTTTAAAAGCAAAAGCTCCCAATCTGTATTCTCATGAGTTGATGAATATAGTTTTTTCGCATCCTTATACAAAGATCGAGTTTCTTGTGGAAGGATTGAAAATCAATAGGGTTACTGCAAGTAAACATCTCTATAAAATGGCTAAGATCGGACTTCTTGATGTGCATAAATCTGGACGCACAGTTTATTTTGTGAACAGCAAACTTTTGAATCTGTTTACATCATTGTAGAAGTTTTCTGGGGCTAAAAAAAGGGGCTCCGCAACAACGCAGAACCCCCATTTTTACCTTTAATCTAACAAATTACATGTCCATGCCTGTACTTTCTCCGCCAGCTACAAATGGTAGGTGGCTTAGGTTAAAGCGACCTTGACGATCAATTTCGACTAATCGAACCTTGATTTTATCACCTACTTGTAAGTGCTTACTAATATCGTCTACACGATCACGGCTGATTTTTGAAATGTGCAGTAGACCATCTCGTCCTGGTAGAAAGCGAACAAATGCACCAAACTCCATCAGTTTTACAACAGTCCCCTCGAAATCACTACCAATTTCTGGATCAGTTGCAATACCTAAAATGTAAGCTTTGGCTTTTTGAGCAGACTCACTGTTTGGAGCTGTGATGTTAACTCGACCATCATCTTCAATATCAATTTGTGCGCCAGTTTCAGCAACAATTCCTTGAATTGTCTCACCACCTTTACCAATTACTTCACGAATTTTATCAGGATCGATGCTAATAGTTTCGATAACTGGAGCATAAGAAGATAGATGTTCACGTGGCTGATTAATCGTAGCCATCATAACGTTCATAATTTCTTCACGCCCTTTGTGTGCTTGAACGAATGCTTCCTTAATCAAACTTAGTTGTAAGCCTTTGATCTTGATATCCATTTGTAATGCTGTAATCCCATTAGGTGTACCAGCAACTTTAAGATCCATATCTCCAGCAAAATCTTCTAAACCTTGGATGTCACTTAGAATTCGGTATTTACCATTTTCACCAGTAACAAGTCCCATTGCAATTGCTGAAACAGGAGCTTTAATCGGTACGCCAGCATCCATTAGGGAAAGAGTTGAAGCACAGACAGATCCCATTGAGCTTGATCCATTACATGCAACTGTTTCTGAAACAGTACGCATAGCGTAAGGAAATTCAGATGGATCAGGTAAAACAGCGATCAATGCGCGCTCAGCAAGGAAACCGTGCCCAATCTCGCGGCGACCAGGGCTGCGAAGTGGCTTAACTTCACCAGTTGAGAAAGGCGGGAAGTTGTAATGATGGATATAACGGCGTTTTGTATCCATATCCATTGACTCAATAACTTGTGCTGTGTCTGGTCCACCAAGCGTACATACGTTGATGATTTGAGTTTCACCACGTTTGAACATACTGCTACCGTGAGTTCTTGGCAAGAAACCAACCTCACAGCTTACAGGACGAACTTCATCAAGAGCACGTCCATCGATACGAATGCCGTGTTCCAGAATGTTATAGCGCATGCGCTCTTCCATTAAGTCGTTGATAGCTTCTTTAATGGCCCCTTTACTCATTTCTTCTGCTTCGATTTGCGCTGCAAAGTGTGCAATAACTTTTTCTTCTAATGCTTTTGTACCTTTTTTAACGATTTTCTTAGTCTTGCCTTTAATAGCATCTAATTCTTCACCACTTACAACTTCTTTAACCATGTTGTAAACGGTTTTGTCTTTTTCTCCATACATTACTTCCAAATCCATTGGTTGAACTTTAGCGTAAAGCTCTTTTTGTAAGCGGCAAATTCCTTTAATCGTTTCATGTGCTAAACCTAGTGCCTCCAACATTTTGTCGTCAGAAACTTCTGAAGCAACAGCTTCTACCATTGTAATAGCATCTTCTGTACCAGCAACAACTAAGTTCAGACGGCCTTCTTCCATTTCTTGGTATGTAGGGTTGACTACCAACTCCTCAACACCATTGCGGTTAACTAAGCCGATACGAACTGCAGAAACTGGCTCTTTGAAAGGCATACCAGAGATCATTAACGCTGCTGAAGCGCCAATTAAAGCAGTAGTAACTGGATGTACTTCAAGATCAGCAGACATTACTGTTGTAATCAACTGAACTTCATTCGTAATTCCTTTAGGGAACATTGGGCGAATTGGGCGATCAATCAAACGGCAGCTTAAAGTTGCATCGTCCGAAGGTTTTCCTTCACGCTTAACAAAACGGCTACCACTCATTTTACCAGCAGCATAGAAACGCTCTTGATAATCAACAACCAACGGGAAAAAGTCCGTACCTTCACGGCCTTCACCTAACATAGCTGTACAAAGGATAACTGTGTCATCCAAAGAAATTGTAACTGCGCCAGTTGCCTGTAACGCAAAGCGACCTGTTTCAATCGTAAGTTTACGACCTGCCAAGTCCATGCTAACCGAATGAATCGGCATATCATACTCTGACATCATACTCATTTGAGCTTAAAAGATATTGCGACCTTTGGCCTATCTAATCAGCTTTCTAGCACCCAAGTGACAAGTTAAAATGCAGAGAAAAATAAAAGGGCTGCACTTTAAGCTGTTACTTGGATAAAACCGATTCAGCTAAAGGTCAGCCCCAGTATATGTCAACTAGCGTTTAAGCTCAAGTCGTTCTGTCAATTGATCGTATTCTTCTTTTTTGTGGTATTTTAAGTAGTTCAATAAACGTCTTCTTCTACCAACTAAACCAAGTAAACCACGACGAGACAAAAAGTCTTTAGGGTGTTTTTCAAGGTGAGCTGTAAGCTCTTTGATACGAGCAGTTAAAATTGCAATCTGAACAGCTGTAGAGCCAGTATCGCTTTTGCCAGCCTGGAAGTCGGCAATAATTTTTTTCTTGTCGTCACGATTCATAGTCTTAAAACAAGTTAAATGCAGGAGGATTTTACGCTATAGTGGAGTGCTTGACAAGAGGAAAAACTTCATCCTCCGCAACTGTCTTGCGATGCGGTAGTAATCGCAAAGTTCGCACAATGTGCGAATGCCACTAAAGATAAGGATGGGAAAGTTTTGCTAGTCTAGGTTTTTGTAAAACTTTTCTGTTCTTTTACCGAGTTTAAACATCTCTTTTATGCCTTCAGGGGTGATTCTAAAAATTGCCCGATAATTGCCAAAGCGCACGCGATATATATGAGGATGACCTTGGAGCTTTATTAAGCCTGGAACTTTTTTATGATCATGTTTGATCTGCTCCAATATCAGACTAAATACTTCGCGATCTTTAGCTGTCATTTTAATCAGAGCTTTCTTTATTTTATCCATTTTTCTTGATCTTTTTTAGAAGTTTAAGCATATCATCGATAGCTAGTCCTTGGCCATTGTTGTCAAGATTAGCATCAAAAATTACTTCTTCTTGTAAATCCTCAGGGAAGACAGGGGTTATAGTTAAGCTTTTTTGATCATATTTAATGATAAATGTATCAGTTGACCATTGAGACCTAGCATCTATCGGTATAGTGATTTGACCGTTTTTGGTACAACGAGTGATTCTCATAAATTATTAATTTATTATATTAGTATTTTATGAGAATTGATGAGGTAATGCAATTAAATGTTTAGGTTTAATTATTTTGATTTAATAGAATTAAATAAAATTAAGTATATATAGGTTAAACTGTTTAAATTAGAAATAAATTCTATAAACATGCAATAACATTAAGTAAAAACAAGTTGCTTTAATTAGATTAAGTAAAATATAATCAGGTTCGCTAGTTAAAATTTAGTTTGTCTATATAGAAAAGGTTCTTACGCCAGAGCAAGTAGCTAATTTACTGCAAATTCACCACCTTACAGTTTTAAAACTGATTAAGGCGGGGGATCTACCTGCAAGTAAAATAGGTCGAGTTTATCGACTGCGTTCTAGTGCTGTTGAATCGTATTTAGATAAAAATCTAATCAAAAATAAAAAATAACCCTTCTTTATGCTGTTCAACTGTTTGTGTTGCGCAAAAACAATTTCAAGTAAAACCGATCAATGTCCATATTGTCAGTTTAATGTTGGTCGTTTGGGGATGCAGATTGAACGGGCAAAACAACGCCCTGCATCGGAAGCTTTGTTGTCCGAACTGCGAGGGACTGTTGCGAAGATTAGGTTAAGTAATCACGGGTCACTATGAGCACGCTTAACTGTTTTTAGTAGTCCTACGTAAGTATCAAAATTATTGGCATGCAATATACTCCTTAAGCCATGTTCATGTAGACGGCTTGTACATCGTCATCATCTTCTAGTTTCTCTATAAAATCCAAAACCTTCTGAGCTGCTTCTGATTCGGTTACTTCTACGGTCTGTGTTGGCACATATGTTATTTCTGCTTGTTTTATAGATAGTCCATTTTGCTTTGCTGTCTCGGTTGTTTCGTGTAAATTTTGGGCTTCGGTGTAGACTAAAAGCTCGTTTTCAAGTTCTTGGAAATCTTCTGCACCGCTTTCAATTAAAACCAATTCAGCTTCTTCTTTGTCCATTGAGCCCAGTTCAACTAAGAATGAGCCGCGTTTTTGAAACATCCAGCCCACAGAACCCGGTTGTCCTAAATTACCGCCATTTTTAGCAAAAATATTGCGTACGCTAGTGTAAGACCTGTTTTTATTATCTGTAATGACTTGTACATAAATAGCGACGCCTTCTGGGCCAAAGCCTTCGTAAAAAACTTCCGACATTTGTAGCGCTTCGCCGCCTTCACCGCTCGCTTTTTTTATTGCACGCTCAATATTTGCATTTGGAACATTATCAACTTTTGCATTGTTAATTGCTGCTCTTAAAGTGGGGTTGAGATCGGGATCTGGTCCGCTACGGGCAGCCAATGTAATTAGTTTGGCATGTTTAGTGAAAACCTTGCCCATTTTAGAGTCGTTTGCTGCTTTTTTGTGCCTAATCTGATGCCATTTGGAATGTCCAGCCATTGGTTAGTCGGATTATTGTAGTATGCAAAATATCTAGCCCAAAGCAGGGTAAAAGTAAATACCCAATTCTTGTTAAACAGTGTTTAACGAGAAGCTTGAGCCTGCAATTTCTGCTCGTAATAATTATAGAGATCCAGCACCTGCTTGTTTTTTAGATAAGGGTGATAACTTCCAATATTGCGGTATTTTGTTTCTCCTAAAATTCTCGCAAATTCCCCTTTGGGTACACCATATCGATCAAGTAAAATTTTCTCAATATTCTGAGCTAAAAGATTTAGCCAATTTCTGGCAGCTTTATCTTCACGGAGTTTGTCAGATTCATTGTTTAGTGCAATCATCGCCATAATTTTCTCACGTGTAATGCTAGCATTTAGTGCAACTCTATTATTAGATTCGTCTTGGTCTGTGTTTTTAATTAAAAGTTCTTGGTCATCTTCTATCTGATTGACTAGGTTTTCAATCAAGCTAATTAATGCATCTAAGCCAGCAAAATTCTCTTTTATTAGTGACTCCATAAGAATACCTGAGATTTTTGTCTTTGGTTTATTAAAAATTTCGGCTAATTCTTTTTGTAGTTCGGTAAGAAATTGTTTTATTAGGTGCTCCTGGAGTGCCGGATTGGTAGCGGCATCTTTTATTTGGTTTTTGAGCTCCACCAGCTCCTTTGTGATAGCCACAGTATTTGCAATAACTTCCGGGTAGTCGCCAATTCTATTAAGTATAATTTTTGCAATATCAATTCCTCTATAACTACTATAACTAAACATATATTTCCTCAGATCCTCAGTTAAAGTATTGACTTTGTCATTTAATTGTTGTTTGGTACCTTCATCAAGCACATTCATGGCTTTGCCTCTAACATTACCTTTCATGGCTCCAATCTCACCGTCATGTTGTTTTCTTACCGTTGCAGTGCGTTCGCCAATATTCTCACCCTGTTCCACATTATTAATTGACATATAATTTGCAAATAAATTGCTCGTATTATAAATCAATTTAGGATTAAGTCAACCGTTGACTTGACGAGTCACTATATAATGTCTTTGATGTAAATCCTGGAGGTGTACAAATAGACTTTGTGCAATGCGATGCGAGCTAGTCACCTGCGCACTACAGTTCTTTCGTTTCTGCAACAACTTTGGCTGCTTCACCCCTAGTAATCGGCTTGTTAACGCCAAACTCTCCTGTCGGTTTGCCAGATTCATCCGTGTAGCCTTGCATAATGCCTTTTAAAACCGCAAAAGCGATGTATTTTTCATACCATTGGCCCGCTTCGGCATCACTGAAATCCATTTTTCCACCAGTAATTTCACTCTCCTTAAATTGTGACAATAAGATGATTTTTGTTGCTTCAGCTCGGTTTACAATTTCGTTGGGCTTAAAAGTGTTATCGCTATAACCACTAATCCAACCTTCAGCTTTGGCGTAAGCGATGTAGTTTGCATACCAATCTTTTAGTTCAACATCGTCAAAAGGTTTAACGGTTGCTACAGGCACAGCATCGGTCTCGCAACCTATTAAGGTTTTCACTAGCTCTGCTCTTGTAATTGAATTGTCTGGGCCAAAAATGTTCATTAAATCACCCTTTTCATCGCGGTAACCTTCAACTTTACAGTTATAAGCTAGCTTTAGTATAAATTCTTTTGCCCAATGGTTTTCAATGTCAGTGAAATTATATTTTGAACTGGTTTTTTCTTTATCTTCTTCGTCATCAGCAGTTGTAGGATTTTCACTAGCAGTTTTAGTATCGCTATTTGAGCTTGATCGCTTCGTAATACGTGCGCCACCACCGTTTTTAAATGGTTCAGATTCTACGCGAGGGTGCTCGTCTTCACCATTACCATCCCAAAGAACATCTCCAAGTACAGCTTCGCCAAATGGTAGATCATCACCACTATCGGCAAATTCATTATCATCATTGTCGCGAATTTTAAACTCATCAGAAGCTGGAGTGCCGTCAGCAAAACGATAAGTGTTTCCGGAGTCATCATCGTTAAAGGTATTGTCCTCACCATTGTTGAATATCCAGCTATCAGCTGTAAAAATATTACTTAAAATTGTTAGTTCATCACTACCGTCAATGTACAAAGCAAAACCCTCTAGGCTGTCAGCCATTACAACAGTGTTTCCGTTGATACCATTGGTGCCATTCTCGGGCTCTGCATATTCTTCCCTAACCCAAGGGTCGCCACCACTTGTTTCTACAGCCCACTCTGCTCCATCTTCAACATCATCACTAAATGTTTCTTCCTCGTCAATTACCAAGCTAAAGTCGTCTAAACGAGCACTTCCGTCTATTTCCAAATTAGTATCATCTGTTACAAAACGGAACCTTGCTTGTAGTTCTTCGCCAATATATGCAGTAAGATCAATAGTTTCCTCTAGCCATTCTCCATTTGTGCTACCAGCTTCTATCTCATCGGTGGTGTTATATAGAGTTGTCCATTCGTCTGTTTCCGGATCTTGGACTTGAAACGCTAACGAATCACAGCAATTTTCTAATTCGTAGTGAGTAAAAAAGCTAAAGCTTGCGCTTTCTTCCGCGTCAGTTAGGTCGAGTGCGCGTTTTAGATCAGTAACCGTATCGTTAGCTGTGTATTGCGCAGACCAAGCAAAATCTCCAGAATTTGCACCAGTGTAATTAAAGTCATTGTCTAAATAGTTTTGCTGAATAAACATACTATGAGCATCAATAGCATTTTCATCTGCAGTAACTTCATTGTCGTCAATATCAAAGGCGCCAGATTTAATTACAGATATTCCGTAGTTCGCACCCTCTTCTGTAAGGCCGAAATTTGTCACTGTGTTGCCTTCAATGCTAACATCAAAAGTTGATTCTACTTCAATACCTCTTGCGCCCAAGTCAGTTAGTTCGTTGTTGGAGATGGTTGCCTCTTCGCTAAATTCGTCGATATCAATACCGCTTAATGCGATGTCGCTAACGGTGTTGCCTGATACTTCAACTGTTACGGCACCATCAAATTCAATTCCATGCTCAGTCGTGTCGCTAATTGTATTGTCGGTAATGTTAATGTTTGTACTGTGATCTTCTGTGTCAGTGCCGTCCTCATCCGGGCTTGTGATCGTGTTCTCGTGAACCGTAACTTGGTCTGAAGAAGCAATGTAAACGCCGTCTTCTCCTGTGTTTGAAATTACGTTATTTTCGATCGTTACATCCGAACTACTTCTAATGTCAAAACCGTCATCTTCGATATCAAACTCATTTTCCGGATTGCCAATGATATTATCATTAGCTGTTATATCTGTAGAATTATCAAAATTGATTGCATCATCACCGTCTACATTGTAAATCGTATTGTTGCTAACAATAACTGTTGTTGTATCTTGGATTTCAAGGCCATCACCTCCTATCGTATCATCTTCAAGGCCGCCGATTTCGTTATTTGATACAGTGATATCTGAGTTGCTAGTTTCGTTGCTATCAACACGAATAGCATCATTGTTGGTACTTAAAATTACATTGTCGTCAATTAATAGGCCATCAATATCAATTGCAATGGCACAATCGTTTGAACCTGCTGATGTATTTCCTGAAATTTCAACATCTGTAGCTTCAATTATCTCCATGTCAGCTTCGCCAGACCTTAGAAAGTCATTATCGGTAATTGTTAGAATGTCAATTCCATTAACATAGACGCTATCAAGATTTGTATCGGTAAATGTATTGCCTGTTACCGTTATGTCTGAAGAATCTAGTATGACAACTGATCTGTCAGTTAATGCTGTGAAAGTTGAGTTCGAAATGGTGCTGTCACTAAAATTTTCTGCTTGTATACCAAGTGCTGTTGTTGCAAATGTTACGTTGTCGATTGTTGACTCGCTTACGTCGGAAATAATTATCCCTGCACTGAAATTATTAAACCCCAAGTTTTCTATTCTAATGCCTGTATATGGATCTTCGGGGTCGCCATCTATTGAAATCCCATGTGCCTCAGGGTCTCCAGCTAGTGTTAGCGCAAAGCCAGCACCGTTAAGTTCTACGTCACTTGCTGCAATAGTTATACAAGCCGTATCAGCCTCTAGATCTTCCCCTATATCAGTGTCTAAAATATACTCTCCAGCTTCATCAATTATGCCGCACGCATCTATAACGGTTTCACTTTCGGCTTTTACTAGATTGATACTTGGCCAAATGTTAATCGCTAAGATGGCAAAAATTATAAAAAAAGACAGCTTAAAACCATAGTTATTAAATTTTTTGTTATACATTTTTTTTATTAAAGTCTTTGAATTAACTATGAAATAAATTTAATAGGCTTGCAACCTTACTAACTGTAGCCATGGTATGGTTTTTGTTTTTCGCAATATCACTTCCGTTTTTTGTTAAATTGTGGTAAAATAAAACGATTTGTTAATTTTGCTAAATGAAAACCGCAAACCCATTTTTTCTCCATCTGCTACTTATGGTTTTTGGTGTAGCTGTCGCAGTTTGCGGTGGTCTACAATTGAATTTTATTCAGGCCAATCTGCTAAGTGAAAGTGTATATGCAAATAGTGTTGCAAGGCCAGCTCAGGAAGCTGTAGTCGATTATAGCCTTATTTGCCCAATTACAGCGCAAGATAAGATTAATTATGGGTTTGAAACCGTTGCAGATCATATCACTTTGAATTTGCTTCCCGGAGAAAAATTTTCAATTCCACTTCAACTTAAAAATACTGGCTATACAGCTTGGTGTGGTGACAAAACTTACGCTAAAATCGGCGATTTAAACAATGACTACTATTTAAGACTAAGTACTGAGGACGATTTAGTAAGTCCAATTTTTAATGATAATCGTATTAGTCTAAATACAGATGGTGTTGTTTATAGTGGAGAAACCGGAACTTTTGTATTAGAAGGAACAGCCCCGCTTGCAAAAGGTATCTATCGCGAAAAGCTACATCCGGTAGTTGAAGGATTAACGCATTTTAATGACCTGCAAGTTACGGTCGATTTTGCTGTTGAAGCAACACCTGAAGATTATCAAAAATTGGAAATGTTAAAAGGGAGAGGGTCAACAGTTGGTTTTGAATTAAGCGATCCATTAAGAGTTATCGTCAACTTAAATGAGCCAAAGATGTACGTGTACAAAGGCCAACAGTTACTACACGAATTTATTGTTAGTCCCGGCGCTTGGGATACGCCTACGCCAGTTGGTGTGTATTCTATATATAACAAACAGGAATTAAGAATTGGCAGTAAATATCCTCACTACAGAATGCCGCAATGGGTGGGTTTGAAAGATCAATATGGTCGCTTTAGAGGATATGGGCTACATGCATTACCGTACTTAGGAGAAAAAAGAGAAAATAGCTATTTCTGGAAAGAAGCAGTCAGCCATTTAGGCACTTTTGTAAGTCATGGCTGTGTGCGAATGGGGGATGATAATGCAGTTTGGCTTTGGAACTTAATCGATCCAGAAAATACAACTGTACAAATTGTTAAAGGTTTAGAAAACGTAACAATATAATGTAATGGGAGATTTGCATGCTTCTAATGAGCCTTTGTACGAAGAGCCAGAAGTTAACCTGTCAAACACGGAGCTTGTTTTAGATCGTTACAAAAACAATGTAAAAATACGTAAAACGGATCTTGAAAGTATCAAGGAAAATAATGCAGACTTGTATCAAGAAATTGTTAGTAAGCAAGAACGGTGCGAATTACAGCTAGATATTACGCTTAAAAATCTAGAGGGGTTGCAGAAAAATGCTTACAGTCTGCGAGGTCAAAATCCCAATAAGTATTATAAAGATCTGGAAGCCGCATATTTAAGTGTAGACAATATATTAGAAAATATGCCAATGGCTAACTTGTTTCAACACAGTTTGGTCCAGCGGCTTTGGGAGCAGCCAGATAGTAAGATATCAGGCTTGAAAGCTTTAAAAGGGAGAGTTGCATCTGAAATTAGCGCAGCCCTCGATAAGTTTAATATTCCGATGCGACTACTAGATTTAGCAGTGGGCTCAGAAAAAGGAACTCTTAGGATTAATCAACAAGAGTTTGCAAGCGGGTTTGTCCATGGTTTGGGTGCAGAAATTGGAGATTTTTATGAATTTTTTGCAGAACTCGGTAAGAATCCAATGGTAGTGTTAGAGCAAATTAAAAATACTATTGTTGAAATTGATGGGGTTGTTGTGAACTTATATGAATACCTAGTTGATGAAACAAGTAAAATTATGCAACGCGCAGAAGCAACGGATGGGGAGAGTATACCTTTTGATATTGGACATTTTTATGGACGCATGTTGCCTTACGTTTTTGGAGCATATGCCAAATTGCCGCAAGTTGGATATAAGGGGAAAATGATGATCACTTTTGGAAGAGTGGCGCTAGCTCAATATGTGGCAAAGGCACCTATTAACGTACAAAAGGCATATAAGCTTTGCAGAACTTTAAAAATTTATGGGAAGCCTGTCGCGCGTACAGCAATGGCAACGGGTGGTGTATTGGCGAAAGGAGAGCAAGTTTACGATCTAGGAGACAGTTCTGTTGATATTAATCCTAGGCAGTTATTGGAAACACTTGATCCAATCAAGTTAACTGAAATGTTAAGATTACAGTTCCCGCTGTCATCTCCTATTTTAGGTCGCAAATGGACAGCATTAATTGTTACAAAGTTGGAATCAGCGGCAAATAGTAGTTTGTCGGATGGAAAATTTAATGAACTATTAGCTCAACTTTTGGGTTTAAATTCTCTATTAAAAAACAATCAGCCCGGAAATTTTGATATTCTAAAAAGCGAAATTCCTGATACGGCAAATTTACTTAAATCTACTTTGAGACAGGCGGCTTTAGATGCAAATATTCTTGATAGTGATCCCGAGGTGACCAAAATTTTAGCGGCAATTGGTAACTAATAGTGGGTTTTGATTTTAAGTTAAAATCTGCTTGGCCATTTTCCTAAACTGGAGTATTTTAAAAATCCAATTTAGCTTAATTTTTGGATGACAGATTTGCTACAATCACTTAACGATAAACAACAGGAAGCTGTATTAACAACAGAAGGTCCTGTCTTAGTGGTTGCCGGTGCAGGTAGTGGCAAGACTAAAGCTCTGACGCATAGAATTGCCTATTTGGTAGGCGAAAAACAGGTGTTGCCTAGTCAGATTTTGGCTGTGACATTCACAAACAAAGCCGCTGGTGAGATGAAAGAACGGATTGCTAAATTGTTGGGCACAAATTCAGTTAGTCAACTTCCACTTGTTGGAACTTTTCATTCAATTTGTGTGAGGTTGCTACGTAAACATATTCATCTATTAGATTACGATAATAGCTTTGTAATCTATGATTCAGCTGATCAACAAATTTTGGTTAAACGTATACTCAAAGAGTTAAATGTTGATGAGAAAAAGTTCGCTCCAAAAGCAATTTTGGCCCATATTTCGGAAGCTAAAAATCACTTAATTACGCCAGATCAGTATCAGACACATGCTGTAAATTATTTTACGGACAAAGTCTCGCAAGTTTATGTGCGTTATCAGGCGGAGTTAGCTAAGAACAATGCACTCGATTTTGATGATCTATTAATGAAAACTGTAGAGTTATTAGAGACCCAATCAGAAGTTTTAACACATTACCAGGAGCGATTTCGTTACATCTGTGTTGATGAGTATCAAGATACAAATCAGGCTCAGTACTACATAATAAAAATGCTAGCCGCTAAATATCGCAATCTTTGCGTGATTGGTGATAGTGATCAAAGTATATACAGTTGGCGAGGCGCAAATATGCAAAATATTTTAGATTTCGAGAAAGATTATCCAGAAGCAAAAGTTGTTGTTTTGGAGCAAAATTACCGATCTACAAAAAAAATTCTAGCTGCTGCTGACAACGTGATTAGTAAAAATGTTAAGCGCCGCAGCAAGACTCTATGGACAGATAATGAAGCCGGTTCGGACATCAAGTTGCACGAAGCATATAACGAAAGAGAAGAGGCAATGTATATCGTTGACCAAATTCAGCGTGAACTTTATGCATCAGAAGCACCGCAGTATCGGGATTTTGCAGTTTTATACCGAACAAATGCACAATCAAGGGTAATTGAGGAAGCGATGATTAGGCATGGTATACCATACAGAATCGTTGGTGGCATCAAGTTTTACGAGCGTAAAGAGATCAAAGATCTACTCGCCTACCTTAGACTAGTTCATAACAGTCAAGACAGCGTGGCTTTAGCAAGAATTATTAATGTACCAACTCGTGGAATCGGCGCCAAAAGTTTAGAAAAAATTCAGAACTTAAGCTTGAGTTACGGAATTTCAGCTTTTGCGGTTATGGAAAGGTTAGATCAGTTAAATGCTGACATAACAGGAAAAGCGCAAAGAGAAATGCAGAATTTCGTAAAACTTATTCACGGACTAAAAGCAAAAAATCATACCGAAAAAGCCTCGGCAATTATTAAGTATGTAATTGAAACAAGCGGATACAAAGAATATTTACTATCAGAGGGGCAGGAAGTTGGAGAATCACGCATTGAAAATATTCGAGAGTTGATTTCGGTTGCCAGTAAGTATGACAGCCTTGATCCAGGCGTTTCCTTAGCTGTCTTCTTGGAAGAAGTAGCACTAATTGCCGATACAGATAATATTGATCAAACGGACAACTCTGTAACTCTAATGACGATCCACGCCGCAAAAGGTTTGGAATTTAAGCATGTTTTCCTGATCGGTTTAGAAGAGGGTATATTCCCTCACTCCCGTAGTCTATTAGATCCTGAACAGTTCGAAGAAGAGCGAAGGTTAATGTATGTTGGTATTACAAGAGCAGAAGAAGTGTTGCACCTAACACATTCACGGCAAAGAATGCTTTATGGAGAAACAAAAGCCAACAATCCGTCACCCTTTTTAATGGATATTGACCCTGAATTGTATGGTGTTAAAAGTTTTGAGCGTAGTCATACGGACATTGAGTATCGTCCTATCCCAGACGAGAGCTTTGGCATACCACAGTTGCAGCCTGGCCAGTTGGTAAAACACGATAAATTCGGCGAAGGGCGTGTAATCGGGGTTGCTGGTGGTGTTGTAACTGTAGCATTTGCCGACCCTAGAGTTGGGGTTAAAAAGCTGGCTTTAAGCGTAGCCAAACTAGTACCAATGGAAGATTGGGGATTCTAGATGCGGGATATTTATCGCTAACACATTTATTGACTTTCCAGAGGACTATATCGTATAATAAAAATACGTAATACCGTACGCTATGGATAGTGTAAATGTGACTAGTGCCCGCAAAAATCTATATAAACTTGTGCAACAGGTAGTGTTATTTAATGAGCCTGTTCAAATTAACGGCAAAGATGGTGCGGCAGTCATGATTTCATTGGAAGACTGGCGCGCTATTGAGGAAACAATATTTTTGAATCAAATTCCTGGTATGGCTCAGTCAATTAAAAAAGGGTTAGCAATGCCAATTGAAAATTGTTCAGAGGAATTAACTTGGTAGCTTTATGTATCAACTGATTTACACAAAACAGGCTCTTAAAGATGCAAAAAAAGCTGTAGCAGCAGGTTTAAAAACCAAAATTCAAAAACTTTTGGATATAGTCCGAATAGACCCATTAAGTACACCGCCAGCTTGTGAAAAATTGGTTGGCAACTTGGCCGGTGCTTTTTCACGGCGCATCAATATTCAGCACCGTCTAGTATATCAAGTTTATGAGGACATAAAAGTTGTAAAAGTTCTTAGGATGTGGACACATTATGAGTAATCCTTCATGAATAATTTCCGTGGGCAATAACATCGCGTAATAGCTCTGCTAAAACAGGATGACCCCATACTAGGCGCTTAACATCACGCAATGTGTAGTGATTGTCTAGCCACGCAGGTACTTGGTGGATAATTTCGGTAGCGTGGGCACCAATAACGTGGACACCAAGTATTTTACCATTTTCGGGAGCATAATAGATCCAAGCGCGCCCTTCAGTTTCTTGTAAAATATGAGCTTTTGAATTTAAGGCAAAAGTTCCATGTACAGTTTTGTATTTGCGACCTTCAGCAATTAAAGTTCGTTCGTCGTAGCCACAGGTTGCAACTTCCGGATAAGTGAAGACAACGTCTGGCATTTGTGGATAAATTACTGGACAATCATCAATATCACGGCCAAGAATCTTGTATGCAATATAACGAGCCTCCCGTTCTGCTCCATATGCTGAACCGCTGCGGCCAATTAAATCGCCCGCTGCATAGATATGTTTATGGTTTGTTCGATAATTTTCATCAACCAGAATTCTTCCTGATTTTTCATCAAAAGTTAAATCAGTTTCTTGTAAGTAAGCTGTATCTACCTGTACGCCAATGGCACTCAAAATATACTCTGCTTCTACAGTTTTACCATTGTCTAGGCTAATTTCTAACAATTTACCAGTTTGATTAATCGAATCAATTTTTGTCCCTAGCTCTAGCTTGATTCCTTGGTCTTCAAAACGCAATCCAAGCTCATGTCCCAACTTTTCATCATAGTAGCCAATTAAGTTTGGAGCCATATCAATTACAGTTACTTCAACGCCAAAAGCTCGGTAAAAAGTTGCAAATTCAGTACCAACTGGACCGCCACCAACAATCGCAATCGACTTAGGTAAGTGTTCAAGTTGAAAAATGTGATCTGAAGTTAAAAAGCGTGGGTCGTTATCGTCAAAGCCCGGAAACTTGCGAGCTCGTCCACCAGTTGCTAATACTAGGTTGGTTGCTGTAAGTTTTTGACCTTTGCTTAATTCAACCATAAAATCAGACTTCACTTTGGCTTCGCCATCATAAATATCAACACCTATTTGTTGTAATTCGTTAGTTAATGCAGTTTGTAAGCTAGTGATTACTCGTGTTCTTTGTTTAACCATTTTTTCATAGTTGACCTTAATGTGCTTTAAGTCAATTTCTATACCATATTCTGCAAAATCCCATAATGACCGATACAAGGTCGACATATAAAGCATCGTTTTTGCCGGCATACAGCCACGATTTACGCAAGTTCCGCCAATCGCTTTTCGCTCAATCAGAGCCACTTTTTGCCCATTTTTACCTAGTACGCGCGCAGCTTCAATCCCCGCAGGGCCAGCGCCAATAACAATAGAGTCGTAGTGTTTAGTGTTCATAAATAGTGGTTATTTCAAAAAGCATAATAGAGCAGGCTTAACCACAAGACAATTGTTAAAAGCCTGCAAGTTGTAAATTGTGTTGTTAAAAAACGCACACAAGTAATTATCAAACCCTAGAAAAAATTTTCTAGTAAAATTTCTGCGTTTCAAAAAGAGAAATCGCAAATTTCGCGCTAGGCGCGAATAGATACAAATCGCAAATTTCGCGCTAGGCGCGAATAGACAAAAATCGCAAATTTCGCGCATGCGCGCGAATAGTGGCGGAGAGGGAGGGATCGCTTTTCTTACAGAAAAGCTACTGCGTTCGCTCGCTGGCACTTTTCAGTTAAGCTTCGCATAATTAAAAGTGCACTCGCTCACTTGTATACGAACCATAGGGTTCTCATTAGCTCCCGTCTCACGGCTAATTAATCTCCACCCCTTCAGGGTGCAGCTCAATTAGTGGCGGAGAGGGAGGGATTCGAACCCTCGAACCCAGTTTCCCAGGTTAACTTCTTAGCAGGAAGTCCCGTTCGGCCACTCCGGCACCTCTCCATCAGTTTCTGTCGATAAACAAAAGTTTACCACAGCATGCGAACTTTAGCCAATTCTTGTTTCCCTGTCTAGTCCAATACAAAGCCTGACTGTAAAGTTTTACGAATTTGGCTGGCTTTAGTAGGTTTATTACTAATCTTAATTCTTACGGGTTTTTTTTGAGAAACAATGGTATCTAAATCGATTAAGCTAGTTGAATCAACGAATTTTGTCGTTAAGTACCATTCTTCTAGCTTATTTGCTGTTTTATGGTCTAGCCAGACTTCGATTAGGAAGTTGCCAATTATGTTTAGATGGTAGTTGTTTTCTTTAAAAAGCGGATTTTCTAGCATGTTGTATTGAGAATTGATTGCTTCAAATGTTTTTGTAAGATAACTGTCACCAGGTGTTTGGCCAGATACTGTCATGAAATATCTTCTATTAAAGCTCTTTAGAAAATCAACTAAATTAGCCTCCTCGTGTCTACGAACAAGCCAAAACCAGCTATGTGGGTTGTAACAAAAAAGATCATCGGTTTCTTTGGTAGCAGCTATTAAAGTATAAAGTGCGTGGTTCCAAAAGGAGTCAGCATTCTTTGGGTTATTAAATTTGTATATGAGTGATTCATTTTGTCTTAGGTTTGCTAAATGACCTGCTGCTTGAGGTGTTAAATATTGGCGATTTGCCAGTTCGCTGAACAGGCAAAGTTGCGTTAGCCACTGTAAATTGAGAGATGCCTTATGGTCATGCACTAGTAGGACTTCGCTATTTTGCAAAGATTTAATTGCTTTATATACACCTTGTTTGGAAGTACCTTTTCTTTTTTGTTTAAGGTCTTCAACAAGTTCTGTTAACAGGCGCGGCCCCTCTTTTAATTCCTGAATAATTTGAGTTTGTAGAGATTGCTGAGCAAACAACATTTTTCAAGGATGATATGTGAGTATTATACACTGAAAAAGTAAATAAAGTGTTTACTTTTTGGTGACATACGGTGGTTTTATTGTAAAATAGAAGAAACTCTGTAAAAGAAATTATAAACAGTTAAAAATTCTGTCTTATGATTTTAAGTAAAAGAATTGCTAACGGTATAGCAAAATTGCAGGAGCTAAGTTGTGGATCAAAAGACAAAACCTATCAACTTTACATTGAAAAAGATACTAATAATGTCGTTTGTAAAAAGTGGCTTAAGTTGGAAAATAAATCGATATCAGAGCTCGAATTATTATTTAACAAACTTAACAAAAAAACGGAATTTGAAGAAATTTGGGATCAAATAATTGACGACGGTAAAGCTATTGCATAATTTTTATTTTAGGGTATAATCCTGTTCTTGTTATGTGTTTTTTAATTTCAGTAAATTTGAGTTGTTAATTAATATGCGGCAAAAAGAAGCACAAAATACAGCAGGACCAGTGATTGATTTGTCAACGATGGCTGGTTATCAGCTAATTGTGCCAAGAAAAAAGCATAATGAATTAAAAGACCTCAACTTTGCCAATTTGGATGACCCACGTGTGGCGGAAATAAAAACAAACTTGAGGGATCGAGTTGATGCTTTATGGCCAGATTTAAATAAATTTAAAAATTGTGAATTTGTTCCAAGCGGGACAGATGCTAATAGGCTCGCTGTTGAATTGGCAGGTGAAAATGAAGTCATTATTTGTAGTAGCTTAACACATGTTTCCATTCTTGAAGCTTTGAAAAAAAGAGTGGGTAAGAGAATAATAATTCTGCATCCAGATGAATCTCATACTGTAAGCACAGAAGTAATTGGTAATGCTCTAGTTATAAATCCGCATGCACTCGTCTGTGTAACATATGGGCCAACTTTAGGCATTGCAAATTCGGGAACAAAGACTGATATTGTTTTACCCGACACTCTGCCAGATGGCATAAAACTTCATCTAGATGCTACATATGGTGGTTTTAATATAGGCATATTAGAACCGGACAAATTTCAAGGTCTCTGCCGGCCGTTTGATAGTGTAACCATTAAACCAGCTAAGTTCGTTGGAGCTCATGGGGTAGCTATGCTCTATCACAATTATGATGAGGGCCTTCAGCAAGCGCCGTATTACCCCGCAATTACAACTGCGGGTATATCTACTTCGGTGCCAGTTTACCCCGCCTTAAGCGCTTTGCATACTATGCAACAATTAGGTCTGGAAGGTATGCAGAACTTTGCAAAGCAAGTTTATAAAGTTAGAGATGCAATTGCTGAAGAGTTGAAAAATGTAGGTCTAAACTTGATGGCTCCATTAACGTCACCCGTCATACCTGTTAAAGCTGACTCAGAGGAGCACATGCATAAAATGGTAGAGAACGCGCGCCAAGCCGGATATATGATTTTGCCCTTGGAGTATACAAATCAAAGTTGTACAACCCATGGTGTGCGGTTAGTTGTTGCGCCTTTACAGCACTTTTTGCAAGACCCAAATATTGCAAAAAAAATAGCTCTTGCTTTAAGTAAGGGGGAAAAGTGGGTTGTATAGTGTGCTTCTGTTGCCTAATTTAGATCAATCAATTATAACATATTAAACTAGTTAATTTAATATGGTCACTTATGCGCGTCCATACTCAGGAAACTCAGCAAAATCTCACGCCTGATCTAGCGCTTGAAATTTTAATCGATGGAAATGCCCGGTTTGTAAGCAATATTAAGGAGCACCGAGATCTATTAGAACAGGTAAATAAGACATCGGAGGGGCAGTTTCCTTTTGCTGCAATTTTAAGCTGTATTGATTCTCGTACCTCCGCAGAGCTTATTTTTGACCAAGGATTAGGCGATATCTTTAGTATCCGTATTGCCGGCAATATCCTTAATGACGATATTTTAGGCAGTATGGAGTTTGCTTGCAAAATCGCAGGGTCAAAACTAATTGTGGTTCTTGGTCACACTAAATGCGGTGCTGTCTTAGGAGCATGTAGCGACATAAAAGTTGAAAACAGTAAGATTCCTGATCTGTTGAGTAAAATCAAGCCTGCTATTGAGCAGGAGACGGAAACTGCGGCTAATCGTACAGCCGAAAACAAGCAGTTTGTGACCAATGTTACGCGAAATAACATATTGCGAACAGTCGATCAGATTCGAGCGCAAAGTAAGCTGTTATCGGAGATGGAGGCACG
>CAYLRB010000001.1:48945-61717 GCA_964386265.1 uncultured Candidatus Peribacteria bacterium
AACAAAGTAATGCACGTGTCTTTGCCAATTGGCGATGGATTTATTTTAATGGGAAGTGATACACCTGCTGAAATGGGCGAAGTAAAAGCAGGTAACAATCTCTCGATTTCTTTACATCCAACTAGCGAGGCAGAAGGGCGCAGACTGTTTGATGGGTTGTCAGCTGGCGGAAAGATCATCATGCCTTACGAAAAAACTTTTTGGAATGCTTATTATGGTATGTTCGTCGATAAATTTGGTATCCAATGGATGGTTAATTACGATTTAGAGCATGCAGCTTAATAACAGCCTTTAAATGAATCTATGCAATCAGATGCAAAAACAGTTGAGCAATACGTTGCGGAGTTACCAGATGAACGCAAAGAAGCTATAGAAATGCTCAGGCAAGTAATCCTTGCTAATTTGCCACAAGATTTTAGTGAGGAGATGAATTATGGAATGATCGGCTACGTTGTGCCGCATAAAATTTACCCCGCTGGTTATCATTGTGATCCAAATTTACCTTTGCCATTTATGGGCTTGGCTTCTCAAAAGAATTTTATTAGTTTTTACCATATGGGGTTGTACTCTGATCAGCAGCTTTTAAATTGGTTTGTAACCGAATATGCTAAACAAGTTCCTACCAAGCTTGATATGGGTAAAAGTTGCATTCGTTTTAAGAAAGTTAGTCAGATTCCATACAAATTAATTGGTGAATTAGTAGCTAAAATTACAGCACAGCAATGGATTGCACTTTATGAACAAAGTTTGAAGAAGTAATTTTAATTTATATTAATGTCCAAAATTCTTATCCTCTGTACCGGTAATAGTTGTCGAAGCCAAATTGCGGAAGGTTATTTGCGTAAGTTCGTTAACGGTAAAGCCGAAGTTTTCAGCGCTGGAGTTGAAGCTCATGGTTTAAATCCTCGGGCAGTTAAAATTATGGAGGAAGACAACATTGACATTACCAATCAGACCTCAAACAACGTTGCCGAATACCACGGACTGGAGTTTGATTACATTATTACAGTCTGTGATAATGCCAAAGAACGTTGCCCAGTTTTCGCTAGTAAGGCAAAACGCTTTCATTACAATTTTCCTGATCCAGCCAAAGCAACCGGTAGTGAAGAAGAGATTATGAGTCAGTTTCGAACTGTACGAGAATTAATTAAAGCTTATTGCCAAGACTTTGTAGCTAAAGAAGTAAAATAAAAAGGCCGGCGATTTTACCAGCCGGCCTTTTTATTTAGCTCATTTTTACGGTAATGCCACCAATGATGTTACTGATCTCTTGATATTTGTCCATTACACCTTCCAGGTCTTCGATGATCTGTTTCCATTTGACAAGTTCAATTGGATCTCTTTCATTTTTAAATAGATCTTGAATTGCTTCCGCAAAGACAACATCACCTTGGTCTTCTAGTTTGTGAATTGCAACAAGTTTATCGTGGATACCAGACATTTTCTTCTCATCTAAGCCACGTATAGCAGTTTCTAAAGCTTCTGCACCTTCTACAAACAAGTTTGTAAATTTATCTAGAACCGGTCTTTTTGTTGAGACACCATAAAGTTGCAAATTTTTAATTATATTTTCTATCATATCAACAGCATCATCAAGCTGCTGTGCTAAGGCATAGATGTCTTCGCGTTCTAGTTGCGTAATGAAAGTTTGGTGCAACTCATTAATAATGTTATGGATTTTGCTATCTGCGCGGTGCTCAAGCTCTTTTGCTTCTTCACAAAATTTTGCAAGGTTGCTGAAATCAGACATTAGTTCCTTATACAGTTGAGCAATATCTTTTACATCGACTGTGATCTCCCATAGCATGTGAATAAAATCCTTAGTTTTTGGAGCAAAGAAAACCATATTTTTAGATTAAAGTGATAATGTAGTAAGTAATAGCGGCAATTAAGCCGGCCAATGGAATAGTGAGAACCCAAGCCGTAACAATCTGTTTCATTACATCCCAACGTACGGCAGACACATTTTTTGCAGCACCTACACCAGTGATAGCACTCGTAATTACATGTGTTGTACTAACCGGTACGCCAAAATGACTAGCAACAAACAAGCTTATAGCACTACTGGTTTCTGCACAGAAGCCATCAATCGGTCTCAGTTTTGTTAATTTATTACCCATTGTTTTTACTATTCGCCAGCCCCCAAACAATGTACCAAATGCAATCATGGCACAAGCACTCAAAGCTACCCAGAATGGAACCTCAAAGGTTGTTATTAAACCAGCTGAAAACAGTAAGCCAGTTATGATCCCCATTGTTTTTTGCGCATCATTACCCCCATGTCCTAAGCTGTATAAAGCCGCAGATACTAATTGTAACCGCCGCGACCATTTGTTGATTTTGGCCGGATGCTGCTTATAAACTAAAAATGTGATTAGCTTTAGTAGTAAAAAGCCAAGTGTTAGGCCGATTAATGGAGCTAGGAGGATAAATATTAAAGTTTTAGTCCAGCCACTCGCAATAATTACACCAAAACCACCTTTGGCGATAGCAGCGCCAGCGTAGCCACCAATCAAAGCATGTGAGGAGCTAGTAGGTAGTCCCAAGTACCAAGTTAAGATATTCCAACTAATTGTTCCGATCAAACCAGCTAAAATAACAGTCGGTGTCACAATTTCAATGTCGATCATCCCCTTGCCTAATGTTTTTGCAACGGCAGTGCCAAAAACAAAAAAAGCGGCAAAATTAAAAAATGCTGCCCATAAAACAGCTTGTCTCGGCGTCAGTACACGAGTAGAAACAATTGTTGCAATTGAATTGGCTGCATCATGAAAACCGTTTGTGAAGTCAAATGCTAGTGCAACACCTATAATCAGAATTATGGATATTAATTCGAAATCCATATAAATTTCTTATCTAATAAACAGCCGCATTCTAGCTATATTTTGTCTTTGAGCAATATTAAGATTAGCTAGTTTAAAAAAAATGTTTTGATACAATTAATTTGTTGTTAAGTTCAATTATTTTAAAAATAAATTTCTATGAAAAAAAATAAAACATTTGGTTACATTATTTCAGTTTTAATAGCGCAGACAGTAGGTTGGGTAAGTGCCCTATTTACAATGCCACAGGTTGACACTTGGTATGAAGTATTAGATAAACCCTTTTTTAATCCACCGTCATGGGTTTTTGGTCCCGTTTGGACTTTGTTATTTACTTTGATGGGTATCGCAGCTTACCGAGTCTGGAGTTTAAGAAGCAAGCCTTTGGCTAAAACAGGTTTAAAAATATACGGGTTGCAATTATTGTTGAATTTTACTTGGTCAATTTTATTTTTTGGCCTACAGAATCCAACGGCTGCCTTTATGGAAATCGTAATACTCTTATCTGCAATTGTGTTAAATACCATTCTATTTAGTAGAGTTGATAAGCTGGCAGGTTGGTTATTTTTACCCTATGTGCTCTGGGTTGGTTTTGCTACAATTTTGAATTTTACTATCGTAATACTTAACTGATAGTGTTTAAAAAACTAATAATCAAAGTAAGATGCCCGAAAGATCTAAAAAAGCAGTAGCAGCAGTAGTAGTTGGGATAATCGGTAATTTGCTTTTAGCGCTAATCAAGTTCATTGCTGGTCTTTGGGGCAATTCTTATGCATTAATAGCTGATGCAATTGAATCAAGCTCTGACACTGTTGCGTCAATTTTTACTGTTGTCGGGATTAAGTACATCTCTAAACCCGCTGACGATGATCATCCCTATGGCCACGGACGAGCAGAACCACTTTTTACATTTCTATTGGTTATTTTTTTATTGGCTTCAGCAGGGATAATAAGTTATCACGCCATTGAAAATATTATCACGCCACATGCCTTACCTAAGGCATTTACGCTAGTCGTTTTAGGTTTTGTAATTGTTATAAAAGAAATTTTTCACAGATACCTAACCTCGACTAGTCATGACACAGATAGTTCAGTTCTTAAAGCAGAAGCCGCTCATCACCGCAGTGATGCTATTACATCTTTAGCCGCGTTTATCGGTATTTCCATTGCTATCGTAGGAGGTGAAAAATTTGCATCAGCCGATGATTGGGCCGCATTGTTGGCAGCTGGTGTAATTATTTTTAATAGTTACCGACTTTTCAGGCAAGCGCTGGGAGAAATTATGGACGAACATCTATATGATGATTTAATTGAGGAAATTCGCGCGATTAGTACGCAAGTTAGTGGCATTAATGGAACTGAAAAGTGCTTTGTAAGAAAAATTGGATTAAACTATCATGTAGATTTACACGCAAAAGTTGACGCAAATATTTCAGTAAAAGAAGGTCATCAACTAGCTCACAATTTAAAAGATGAACTGCTTAAACATCTGCCACAAATTGCAGATGTTTTGATTCACATCGAGCCCTATTCGCGCTAAGGCGCGAAATTTGCGATCCCCCCGCGCGTAAGCGCGAACCTAGATGCTACTTTTTCAACACTCTCCTTAATAGTTGAATTTTAACTCAATGACTAAATCGGAATGCAAACTTTTAGCGACTGGACAGTTGTGTGCCGCTTGTTCAAGTATCTCAATTTGTTCACTAGTAAACTCTTGTTTTGGCATGTTGATGATAATTTGAACGGCAGCAACTCTCCTAGGACTATCCGCCATAATCTTAGTGACTTCTGAGCTTGCTTCTCCAAATACAAAGTTAGATTTCTGGGCAGCAATTGCCATAGTTGTTAGCATGCAGCTAGCCAGTGAGGTGGCCAATAAATCAGTAGGTGAAAAAGCTTCACCTTTTCCGAAATTATCAGTTGGTGCATCGGTGGCAATTGTGTTGCCTGACTGACAGTGTGTACAGTCTGTATGTAAACTACCTGTATAATTTATTTTTGCTGTCGGCATTTATATTTTGGTTAATACTACTTTGAAAAGTACTCCAAGAATATAGCTAATAAAAGTGCAACACCAGCAAAACAAAAGAAAAAAACTTTAATAACAACGGCACCAGCTAAAAAGTGGTTTTTATTCTTATTGAAGTCCATAATAATATTTTTAGAATTTCTGGCAAAGCCAAACATTCTAGCTTTATACAACAAAACAAGCAAGCCATTTGGCTTGCTTGTTAATAAAGTCTAAATATTCTTTGTTGACTATTTTCTTTTACGTTCGTGGTCTTTTAAGAATCTTTTTCTTAAACGAATATTTTGTGGGGTAATTTCAACATATTCATCATCGGCAATATATTCAATCGCTTTCTCTAATGTCATTGGGATAATTGTCTTAAGATTCATTGCTTCGTCAGTACCAGAGGCACGGACGTTTGTTAATTTTTTATTCTTAAGTGGGT
This sequence comes from uncultured Candidatus Peribacteria bacterium, assembly GCA_964386265.1. Taxonomy (GTDB): domain Bacteria; phylum Patescibacteriota; class Gracilibacteria; order UBA1369; family UM-FILTER-41-14; genus CAYLRB01. Next base: position 54,224 of record CAYLRB010000001.1, read on the forward strand.
TTACAACCAAATCAGTTCCTTGATTGTGTTCTCCAATAATCATACCTTCGTAAACCTCAGTTCCAGCTGGGATAAATAGTGGTCCGCGTTCTTGTAAATTCCATAGTGAATAGGTCATTGCTGTACCAGTTTCGCCTGAAATCATTGAGCCAGCTGCTCTTTTTTCAATTTCACCCATGAATGGTGCAAAGCGATCGAATGAGTGGTATAAAGTCCCTTCACCTCTAGTTAGAATCAAAAAGTGAGATCTAAAACCTAGTAGACCGCGAGTTGGTACATCAAATTCTAGGGTTGTATTGCCGTTTTCAGATTTCATATTTGTCATGATTCCCTTTCGTTTTCCTAGTGCTTGAATTATTGCTCCGGCCATGTCATCTGGTACATTAACAACAGCTGCTTCAATAGGTTCATGTTTAACTCCATCAATTTCTTGTAAAATTACTTCTGGTTGAGAAATCTGAAGCTCAAATCCTTCGCGACGCATCGTTTCAAGTAGTACGGCAATATGCATTTCACCGCGACCATAAACTTTAATAGCATCACTGTTTTCTTGGAACTCTATTTTTAGACCAACATTCGTTTCTAACTCTTTTTCTAAACGATCACGAATGTGTCTACTTGTGACATAATCACCTTCGCGGCCTGCAAAAGGAGAGTCATTTACCATGAATTCTACCGCTAGGGCTGGTGGATCGACTTTAATTGCTGGTAAAACTTCAGCAGTTGCATCTGTAGTAATTGTTTCGCCAACATAGATGTCTGGTAAGCCTGCAAGGGCTACGATATCACCTGCTACAGCTTCTTCAGCTTCAACTCTATCCATTCCTCTGTAAGTGAAAATTTTGCTCACTCGACCTTGTCGTTTTTCGCCATCCATTGTCAAAATGGAAACGTTTTGGTTTGTTTTAAGTACACCTTCGTAAACACGGCCAATTGCAATACGTCCAAGGAAATTGTCATATGCCAAGCTAGCAGGTTGCATACGGAATGGTGCTTCTTTGTTGCCGGCAGAAACAGGTACATGTTCGCAAACAAAGTCTAGTAGAGGTGTAATATCAGTTTTTTCGTCTGTTAATTGACGAATAGCTACACCATCTCGTGCAATTGCATAAATGTATGGGAAATCAAGTTGTTCGTCGTTTGCTCCCAAAGTTGCAAAAAGATCGAATGTTAAATCAACAACTTCGTCTGGTCGAGCCATCGGTTTGTCAATTTTGTTAATTACTACTAGAACTTTGTGTCCTAGTTCTAGAGATTTTCTTAGTACAAATTTTGTTTGTGGCATTGGACCTTCGTAAGCATCCACAACTAATACAACTGCGTCAACTGTTCTAAGTACGCGTTCAACTTCAGAGCCAAAGTCCGCATGTCCAGGCGTATCAACAATGTTAATTTTTTCGCCTTTATAGGTGATCGAAGCGTTTTTAGCATAAATAGTAATACCACGTTCTTTTTCTTGGTCATTACTATCCATTGCGCGTTCCTCTAAACCTTTGTGTTGGTCGAAAAAATCGTCAGCTTTTAAAAGTGCATCAACAAGTGTAGTTTTTCCATGATCTACGTGGGCAACTATTGCAATATTCCGAATTGACATAAGAAAACAAAGTTATTTTAAATAAGTCCATACTCAAGTTGCGCCATTATACTGATAATCAGCAAAAAATCCAGCAATTAGTTTGAAAGTGTTGAAAAAGTAGCATCTAGGTTCGCGCTTGCGCGCGAGGGATCGCATTGTTCGCGCCTTCGCGCGAATAGGTGTTAAAAAGCAAAAAGCAGCTCATCGTACCTTGTAGTACGCCTCGCTTTACTTTTTGCTTTTTGCCTACTATCTACTACTTTTTGAACACTCTTAGTTTGAAAGTATGGCCAATTTTTGTGTTTTAAGGATATTATGACTGTGCTTGATTGCTTTGAACACGATCTATTACTGAGTTTTCGTATTCATCAAAATTCTCAATTTGGCTTCTCCCTAAGCCTTCTTTGCAGATTACTTCGGCTACAGCTCTTGCAACTCTTGGTACAACTCGAGGATCAAACTGTTTTGGTATTACATAGTCTGCCTTTAATTCTGTTGGATTTATAAATAAACCTAGGGCGGCATCTTCTGGGTAAGCAGTTGTTAGCTCGTGTAGTTGAGCTTCGTTTAATGGCTCAGTAACAAGGTTTGCAATCGCTTCGGTTGCAGCAATAAGCATACTTTCAGTAATAGTTTTACATCTTGTATCAAGCAATGCTCTAAACAAGCCTGGATAACCAAGGGAATTATTCACTTGGTTTGGATAGTCACTTCTTCCTGTTCCGACTACTTTTGCCCCAGCTGCAATAGCTAATTCAGGCATAATTTCCGGTATTGGATTGGCAACAGCAAAAATAATTGGGTCATTGTTCATGCTGCTGACCATTTCAGGCATTAATAAATTTGGGCCCGATACACCAATAAAGATATCTGCTCCAGCAACAACTTCGCTTAAAGTTTGTGGTGTTGAGTTTTGAGCAAATTTTGATTTCTCAGTTTCCAACCGTGGACGACTAGTCGTAATTAGTCCTTCACGATCGCAAAGGTGTAACTGCTCCTTTTTAACATCGAAGGCCAGAAGTAACTTTGCACAAGCAATACCAGCTGCACCTGCACCATTTATGACAATTTTACAGTTTTTTATATCTTTATTTACAATTTTTAGAGCATTGACAAGACCCGCAGTTATTATAATCGCCGTTCCATCTTGGTCATCATGAAACACTGGTACGTCAACTAGCTTGCGTAACTCTTCTTGTACAGCAAAGCATTGAGGGGCTTTAATATCTTCTAAATTGAACGCTCCAACTGATGGTGCTAGGGCAGCAATTGTTTTTGCTAGAATAAGTGGGTATGTAACAGCATCTGGGTTAATGTCTGGTAGTTTTAAACACAAAGGCAGTGCATCGATATCAGCAAACTGTTTAAAAATAACAGATTTACCTTCCATTACAGGTAAGCCAGCTTCCGCGCCAATATTTCCTAATCCTAAAACTGCTGTTCCGTCACTTACAATTGCCACCGTGTTTGCTCGATTAGTCAAAGTCCAGCTAAGCTCTTTGTTTTCAGCTATTTCTCGACACACACCACCTACTCCCGGTGTGTATGCGAGCGATAAGTCATGTTGTGTTTTGCAAGGTTTTGTAACTTTTATACTAATTTTCCCTGCAGGTTTTGTAGCATGATACAAATTCGCTTCATGGTAGTAGTTGTGTTGCATTTGTGAATGTTAAAATTATTAGAAACTAACGAACTGTTCTCGATCTGGCCCAACGCCAATTCCTGCAAGTTTACATTCTACGAAATCTTCAATTGAGCTAAGTAAAAGTTTTAAGTTATGAGGAATTGCTTCCGAATTTCTAATTTCACTAATATCTTCAGTAAAACCATCGAAGTATGTTGTTATAGGTTTTGCTTTTCTTAATTCAGTTGCAGTTGCAGGCATGCTGGTTACTTGTTTGCCGTCAATTTCATATGCCGTAATAAGTGGAATTTTGCCAGAAGCTGTTTTACTAAACAGTGATAATAAGTCGCATTTAGTTAAAATGAACTCGTCAACACCGTTTGTTTGAATTGCATATTTTAGCTGTACTAGGTCCAGTGCACCAATACGCCGTGGTCTTCCAGTTACAGTTCCGTATTCACCGCTAAAATTTCTTATAGCCTTCGAAAGTTCAAATTCATCGTTACTCTTAAGTAACTCCTCAAGTGGCAGCTTGTTTTCATAATCTCTATCAAACTTGGGTTTGCCTTCTTCGGTAAAGCTCATACAGTATTTTTCTGATTCCTGGCCGCCAAATTCAGATACAAAAGGACCAAAGCCGACCCGGGACATAATCGCTTTTGCAATGCCAATAGTTTTACCATGGAAGTTTGGTGGTAAATCACCGCCAGTGTAAGCGGCAGCTGCAATTGTTTGACTAGAAGTTACAAACGGAGTTGTACCTTGGCAAACATCTAACATAACTGCTTGCGCACCTTCAAAAAGAATTTTGTCACCCTTTTTAGCCTGATTGGTCATGTATAGCGGGTTGGCTTCTACAAGAGGCTTTAGGCTAGTAATATGTTGTTCGATTTTGCTAATTTCAGGTGCATACGATTCAATTTCCACATTAAACAATGACCCAAATTCAGTTAGTTGATCGCGCATAATTTGTAAGCTTGTTTCTGTTTCATTAACAAGCATAGCAATATTTATTGCCACAGTACGTCCTTGCCAACTACGTATACATCGATCGGCATATGCAGGGCCAATGCCATTACCTGTTGTACCTACAGAGCCACTAAGTATCTTGTCCATTAGAATGTGATGAGGTTGAATCACGCCAGCGCGTGCAGCAATTTTTAGCCGAGAACTTACCTCAATATTTACCTGTTCTAAACTACCTATTTCTTGAAAAAGTTTTACAATATTAACAACACAACCGGATCCAATGTATAATTTTTTTTCTGGATGCAAAACGCCAGCAGGAACTTGGCGCAGTGCAAATTTTTTGCCATTTGCTACAACCGTGTGTCCAGCATTGGCGCCACCGTTAAAACGAGCAACAATATCATTCTCATTGGCAAGCTGATCTACAAAGCGAGCTTTTCCTTCATCGCCATATTGTAAACCAATTACGATTGTAGTGTTCCCAGACATTGAATAATTAGTTAAATTTATTTTGAACTATTTCTAAACTAGTTTTTGCTTGTCTTTTAGTCAATCCAAAGTAGTCGTTGAGTATTTTGCTTGCAAGTTTGTCCGCTTCCATAAGTGTTAACTTTTGTTCTGCAAATCTGCTCAGTTCAGTTTGTGTCATGTGGGTGTAATACTTAGCCTGTTTTTGATTTTGCTTTTTGGCTAAAATTTGGATTTTATTTGCAATTTTTTCGATGTGGGAAATTAGCAACTCTGTTGCTGGTTCAACGTGGTTAATCATGTTGGAAATTACACATGAACTATAGTCCAAGTTAAGATCTGTCTGCCCAAGAATAGGGCCAGCATCCCAGTTTTGATCTATAGAGTGCAGTGTAAAACCCGCGGCAATATCTTTATTTAACATTGCATGTGCAAATGTAAGTACACCTCTGTAGTTCGGTAAAAATCCTGGGTGCAAGTTGACGAAATTTAGTCCTTTATAAGGCTCAATGGCTTGAAAGTACTGAATAATGTCAGGTCCAAACTTTTGATAACAGCGCAAAGATACACCAACTGAAATATTTTCAGCTTTTAAAAAATCCAACAAACCTGTGGAATTAACATTATCAACTGTTGCAACCATAATTTTTGCCTGCCATTGTTGAGGTGTTAGATACTCAGAAGTTGAGATATTTAATTTGCTAATCTGTGGAAACAAAACTGTATGCCAAACAGTTCTTTCCCAAAATTCAAGCTGTTTCAGGTCAGCTAAAGCTTTTCTGTTTGGGTCTTTGTGAACATATATTAAGCATGGATTGTGGCCTTTGTTCAAAAGATCGAGCGCAGTTTTACTAGCAATTAGATGACTAGTTATATCATTGCCAATAAATAGCGCCACATTTAAGTTTTTATGCATAATCATAATATTATATTAATTTTTTAATGATTGAGTTTACCGCTAGCTCAGCTTGAAGCGCATTCATTTCAAGGGCATTTGTATTAAAAAAAGCACCTCGAAGCAGTGGGCCAATGAAGTATGCGCTTTTAACTTTCTTGTTTTGTTTATCAATAATTTGGCAGGATTGTGTATCTACAACCACGCCACCTAGTTCATGCTCTTGTAAAATGCCATTATTAAGCAATTGTAACATGAGTTTGTTATTTGATCTACTGATGTAGTGTCCTGTTCCGGTGGCATTAATAACTATATCTGTTTGAATTTTTTCTTTATTTTGTGGCCATTTTTTGTCAGATTTAAAAGATATAGTAAAACTGTTTTTGTTTGTATTAACGCTTAACAGATTCGGTAAGATCTTTAGCCGTTTGCTTTTTATTAGGCTTAGTATTTTTTTTGCATTAATTAATGGCATCCCATGTCTGTAAATGCACCATAGTGAATAAAAATCACGCAAAAACGCTTTTTTGCTTTCTGTCTCTAAAGCTTGCCAAATGTAAGGCATTTTCAAGCTAGCCTTCGACAAAGTGCTTTGCCATTGAGCAGTCAAATTGCGTTCGGCAAGAAAAATATCTTTTTCCAGCTCTTGTTCAGCGGGTAATTTAGGTAAATATTCTTTCCAGTCAGAAGCTAATGGGATGCCAATATCATAAGATAAAGCAAGTTTGAAATCATCAAGTGTAAGTCGTTTACTTTTTTTAGCTTTATTGATTAAATCTTCTAAGTAGTTCAATTCAGTTGTTTGTGGTATCTCGGCCTGTACCTTAGGCAATAGACCATGCCGAGAAACAAGATAGATTTTTCCTTTATATTTGTACGTTTCCGTTAGAAGTAATGCACAGTCAATTGCGGTAAGACTTGTTCCTAAAACTGTAATACTCTTTTTGTCTGCTAACTTTTGTGTGCATATTTCCTTATAGGGTTCATGTATGTAGTTTTTGTTAAGTAACAAGTTAGAGTAGTTTTGAGACGGCAAATTTCCTAGCGCAAAAACAAGGTATTCTGCGAGATATGATTTGTTATTCTCGGATTTAATTTGCCACATACTTTTGCTAACTCGATTCACGAAATTGACTGATTCTGGCAAGGTTTTAATTTCAATAGCTAAGTGGTCTTGCGCATCTTTGATTACGTCGGTCATCTTGTGGCGCAAAAATTCGCCAAAAATATTACGTGGGGGAAATTCTAATTCTTGATTGGTTTTAAATTTGATATTTTTCTTTGTAAGATATTGTTTAAACTCGTCATCATGTTCAGCCCAGAGGCTCATTGTGGAAGTGCGCATGTTTAAACGGCAACTTGGCGGTGTTTTGGGCTCATATGCTAACCCACAACCAAAATGCGTGCTGTTATTGAAAATTAATATTTCTTTAATTTGTCTAATTTTGTGTTTCTTTATTTTATTAATAAATTGTACCAAGAAAGAAAGCATAGTCGCGCCACCGCCTATAATTGCAACTGTATGTAGACTTTTTGGGGACGGCAATTTCTATTAATCAAATTGACTATGAGTCTTATAAAAAATATACAAATAGTCAACAATAATATTGCGTTGTCAACGTTATAAACAGATAGATTTAAATTATTGAACATTTAACAAATTTGTGTACCAAGTGGGGAAAATAAATTTGTTATAACTTTTTTTTGAAATTTTATACGTACTTAATTGACAAATATTATTAAAATTAGTTTAATCTTAATTGAATCAAATCAAGTTTCCATGAAGCAAATTTTAGCTCGTTGGCAAAAACTTCCTAGTGCTCATAAGTTTTTTTTAGTTTTTTTGTTAATCTCAGTTTTAAGTCCATTGCTGCCTTGGTTTGGTGATCGCAACCAGTTTACTAGTGGTAATATTTTATTAGGAGTTAGTGGTCCGATTGCTTTTATAGGGTTGAATATTTT
>CAYLRB010000001.1:61727-63285 GCA_964386265.1 uncultured Candidatus Peribacteria bacterium
GGTTTTTAGCGCTTTTGTACTATTACATGAGTTTTATTTTTTGATTCGTAATCAGCTAATTCTTGGTGAAGAGACAGCATTAAAATTTTATAGGTTTTTGGGGCCAGTAAATCTGTATTTAGTCATTATTGCCGCGTCAGTATATTTCCACCCATCAATTGGTACGAACTTGTTGGCAAAAAGTTTTTATATCGGATTTTACTCAGCTGTAATAAGTAGTTTGGGCTTATTCGCAGGTTTTGGAATTAAAACTGTTGAGTTAGTTAAAACTCAGCGAAAGTCATTATTTTCTAATGCAAAAAGAAAAGTAGATGTTAACCAAGAATTAGAGCGGGATAGCGATGTTGACCAGCTGCTCGACGAAAAGAATTCGCCTACGGCTCTTGAAAGACAACAACTATTGCAGTCAAAAAACTACAAAAGTAATAAGCAAGATTTAACAATCGAGGATGTATTGCCTGAAAATATCAAAATTAATAAAAACTTAAGAGCTCAGTGGGAAAAGCAAAAAAACTTAGAAAAAAAAGTTGATAACTCTAGTGCAAATTAAGAATGTAGTTTGGGTTGTAGTTTTTTATTGCGATAGTTACAATCAAGGAGATTAATTCAACAATAGATTTATGACAGATTCTGAAAGCGGTTTGGCAGAACAAGCAGTGCAAGAGGTTGCGCCAGAGGATAAAATTTGTTTTTACTGTAAGCAGTGTAAGGCATGTGTTGAAGTTGATCAGATAAACAAAAAATATGTATATAAATGCAAAACCTGTGGTAGTGAGGACGTAACATTTGGAACAAGTAGGGCAATTGAAGAATATTTTGGCAAGCGCAATAAAAGCGCATAAATAAGAGACTTGAAATAAAAAGTTAAAAAAAACTTGACGGTGAGAGATTGCTCACCTATTTTGTGTTCACATTCTTTAAAAAATAAAAATGAGCAAACCAAATACAAAGGGGCAGTCAAATGAAGCTATTGATGCAAACAAAAAACAAAAATTCGAAGCTTTGCAAATGGCAATGGGGCAAATAGAAAAGAATTTTGGGAAAGGTGCAATCATGAAAATGGGAGAGGATATTGGTATTAGTATTGATATGATCCCAACAGGGTCTTTATCTTTAGATTTAGCAATTGGTGGTGGAATTCCTAAGGGTAGAATTACCGAGATTTATGGCCCGGAGAGTTCAGGTAAAACTACGCTTACGTTACACATTATTGCAGAGTGTCAAAGGCAAGGTGGAACGGCAGCTTTTATTGATGCTGAACATGCATTAGATCCTGAATATGCTAGAAAAATTGGCGTTAACCTGGATGAGTTGCTTGTTTCTCAACCAGATAATGGTGAGCAGGCTTTGGAAATTACTGATACACTTGTAAGATCAAATGCAGTTGATCTCGTAATTGTAGATTCTGTTGCTGCATTAACACCACGTGCCGAAATTGAGGGCGAAATGGGGGATTCTCATATGGGTTTGCAAGCTCGTTTAATGAGTCAGGCATTGCGCAAATTAACCTCGTCGGTAAGTAAGTCAAAAACTGCAATTATTTTTATCAATCAGTTAA
>CAYLRB010000002.1:0-44723 GCA_964386265.1 uncultured Candidatus Peribacteria bacterium
CACAAACCAAATTTAATAATTCATTTTTCTGATCATCATCCAAATTGATTAAATTGCCAATGAAATTCAATAATGCATCCGCCTTACCAAAAGATCCATCCATGTTCCCGGATCCGTCGTAAGTCTGTTTCAATGAACGTTCTAGCAATAACTGAGCCAAACGTACCTCTTTAATTACCCCTAGCCCGTTACTTAATTTTTGCAAAAATTCAGGTGAATAAAGTGATTCAATTTTAATCTCGAATTTTTGATCACCATAGCTACTCCATTCCGCTCCTTTTTTACCTTCTTTATCAATCAATTTATACACCATTTCGTTTCCAGCAAGTTGCCAAATACCTTGTTTACCTTCATACAATTCAACTTGCTTATCTTCTGGCAATTTACTAATTGCTTCCACTATCCGATCAACTAAAACAGGAACTAAGACATTCGATATCCTTGCAATATCTTCTTCAAGCAATGGTTGGTTTTTGAAATTTACCGTAGGTATAAAACCCATTAATTCCTTACCTAATGTTCGCTTAAATTCTTCTAGTCTACGTTCAGCTTCATTTAACTCTCGCACTTCAGGAACTACAGTACTATTTAATTCACTCATAATAATTATTTAAATCTCACTAAACAATAACACTTTATTCTAAATTTGTCAAGATCGAGCACCAACTTTATCCCCTTTTTCGCCCCTCATCAAACCCCTTGCATCCCCCACGCTACCTGATATAATTCGCGCTACGTCTTTAAAAAAATAACGTTCGAGATGCATGATTGGATATTAGCTCCCTCACTCTACGACAAATACGGCGATCAGCCGCCGAACAACAACTTCACTAAAGAAGTCAGATTAGTTTATTTTAAATCAGCATCCCCCTCTACCGCCGAAAAAAACTTACTAGAAGGAATCGATAAAAAAGAAGGAAAAGAGCCCAACAAACAAGAACAAGATATCGACAAACTACGTCACAGCACCTTAGTCGCTCTGGATAAAGCCGGAACGGCCATTTCGCAAAAACAAAAAGAAACACTTTTAAACCGCATCCAAGCCAACAGTTCCACAACTCAGCTTAAAGAAATTCAAACAGAAATCGATAACCGTCGTAAAAATGTAGGACAATTTATCAAAGAACTTAGTCCTCATCGTGGACTATTTACCCAAGACGAAAACCAAGGCACAACATTCGAAAAACATGTTGAAAAATTCGTTAACTCTGACCTAGAAAATCAAGCAAACTACTTACGAGATCTAGCAAAAAATATCAAAAACTACCAAGAACAGTTTAATCAATTCTACAAGCTATTTAGCAAACTCAAAACAGTACCGGCCGACTTAGAAAAAGAGTTTAAAGATCTAGGATTCGAAAACAGAGCATCGTGGCTAAAAGAAAGAAACACGCTTAAAGAGAGAGCAAACAACTTAAAAAAACTACCAGTTTGGAGCAAAATCAATAAACAAGAACATGAAAAATTCAGTAACCTGTTCCGAATTTTAGGCAACAGCGCCTTAGAACTACAACTAAACAAATTAGAAGTTAGCCTCCAAAAAAACGCGATTCTTTACGAAGAACATTCCATTGCCGTCGAGCTTGAAGCATCAGGACAATATAAACTACCAGCCTACTTAAAAAATTTCACTGAACTTGAGGACGATGAAAAAAGAACCGCACTAAATCGTTTCCGTAGTGAACTATCAAAAATAGTTCGCAGCGAACTATATAAACACGAAGACAAATTCGGCAAACCAGACTATGAATTCATCGATACGTGGCTTCCAAAAGATAGCTTAACCGATACAATAGCTCATTTTAAAGGTATCAAGAAATATATTGCCGATCTAGAAAAGGCTCATGAAGCTGGGAAAAAATATGACAAAGCGGTACTAGACCACTTTGACTTCGACAATCTTTACGTAGGTCAACGATTAAGTTTAGCCACTAGCGGTAAACTAGACAAATATAGTAATCAAGAACACATTAAAGCAGACAAAAACTATCAAAAACGCCTAAAAGAATTTGCAGACAAAGAAAAATATCCCCCATTTGGTTTAATCAACTCAAAAGGTGTTAAAAGCTACCAAAGCTGGTTTAACAAACTATCTTTAAACGAAAAGCAAGACTACCTAAAAAACCCGGACAATGATGACTTAGTCAAAACCAAAGAAGCAAGAATAGCCAATAATGAACAATTTAATGATCTACCTAAGCCAATTCAAAAAGAATATGGCCTAAACTTTAAAGAAGGTGGCTTTGAAGAACGCTCAAAAATGCTAAACCACATAACTCCTCAAATTAAAAAACTAAATGCAAACTATGGCAGCAAAGTTGATGCAGCACTGGAAGAGGGCAAAATTACACCACAAGCCGCCGAACAATACAAAGACTGGTTCAACAACGATCTCACACTTAAGCAGAAAAAAATCTACCTAGCTGAATCAGACCTCGATGACCAACGTCGTGATGAAGTAATCAACATCTTTGAACAAGAAATCAAAGAAAATCCAAAATTTCAAGAGTTGTCAGCTAAAAAACAAAAAGATTACGAAGAAGAATTTTACGAAAGTCGCGATCTTGACGGCAAATTTGCACTAATCAAAGAAATTGCCAGTGATCATTTTGACGAAAGCGCAAAATCACTAATCGAAAACAATTTAAACACTATCCAAAGCAACAAAGCAGAAATCAACGAAGAACTTCTAACAACCAAGGAGATTGACAAACTAGAAAACAAAGCCGACCTTGCTCTTACTGACAATAAATTCGAAACCGCGCAAGAAGCTTACAAAGCGATTTTAGACCTAATTGACAAAAACAGTGACCCTAAAAAATATAGATTTTACCAACAAAAACTAGACGGCATCCAACAAAAAGAACGTGCTTTCCACGACGTCGAAAGTGAACCTAAAATAGAAGCTGAACTCGACGACCTAATTGATGAATCTATCGAAAATCCAAACTTAGATTCTGAACGTAAATCTTTCACAATCCTCTACCTCATTGAAGAAGGTATTGAACTAAGTGAACAGCAAACCTTAGGCCTTACTGCTGAAGATAGACAGCAGCGTGCATTAGCAAAAAAAGACAAAGAACCAACAATCAAGCCATATCAACCAACCGCAGATGAGCTTCAAGACCCATTGCAAGAGCTAAATCAAGCCATTCAAAATCCAGACTATGACAGCGACCGTTTAGATCCGGGCTTAACACGCGAAACCAGCAAAATTGTAGAATTTGATGCTGTTCATTTTAACAATGTCGCCTCTGGTGCTCAACCAGATGCAGAACATATTCGACAACACAACGCTCTCAACAATCAATTTGTAAAACATCAAAGCCAACCCTTAGAAAAAAGAGCTTTGCATAACTTCAAAACCGTCGATCACAAAACAGGCGAAGAGCTACGAGCAAAAAAATTCCATGAAAAATATGTCCACCCTGAAAGACTTCAATTACAAAGCAAAATATTAAACGACATAAAGCAAAACCTAGAAAAAAGGTATCCCAACCAACCTACCTTAGTACAAAAGCTTTTGGATCGTGCAGAAAAAAAATTAAACTCACGCACAGATCAAGAATTAACTACAAAGCTAGTAAGAGTGTAACAAAACATCAAAAGCCCGCCTTAAGGCGGGCTTTTGAGTGCCAAGCAGCGAAAGTTTTAAAGAACTTTTCGCCAGTTTAAGCTTTCTTCTGCCAGGCAAACGCGGCCATCTCGTTCAAACGATTTGAATAACCCCATTCATTGTCATACCAAGCTAAAACTTTCAAAGTAGTACCATCTAAAACTCTTGTGTAATCAGCATCTACAATTGAAGAATGTGGATTACCTTGGAAATCTACAGAAACCAACGGCTCAACATTAACTTCCAAAACACCTTTCAAGTCCGAAGCAGCAGCTTTTTTAAACACTTCATTTACTTCTTCAGCCGTAGTCGGTTTTTCCAAATTAACTACCAAATCAACCAACGAAACTGTCGGCAGAGGAATCCGCACAGCCATGCCAAAAAATTTACCTTGCAACTGTGGCAACACCAAACCAACTGCTCGTGTAGCACCTGTTTTAGCAGGAATAGCTGATAAAGCAGCCGCACGACTTCGACGTAAATCCTTGTGCCCAGCATCAACTAAAGCTTGTGAACTTGTATAAGCATGCACAGTAGTTACCATGGCGTTCTTAATTCCATATTCACGATCAATAACTTTAGCCAAAGGTGCTAAACAGTTAGTTGTACAAGAAGCGTTTGAAATTACAGATTGATCAGGTGTATAGCTTTCATGGTTAACTCCATAACAGTAAGTTGGAATCGGCACTTCACCTTTACCCGGTGCTGAAACTACAACCAATTTTGCCCCTGCTTTAATATGCAAGCTTGCAGTTTCCATTTTTCTAAAAACACCGGTACACTCCAAAACCACATCAATATTTTCTTGCGCCCAAGGTAATTGCTCCGGATCACGCTCAGAAAAAACTTTAATCTCTTTCCCATTAACTACAATCGAGTTTTCTCTAGCTTCAACAGTCCCATTAAAACGACCAAAAACAGAATCATATTTAAGCATATGTGCTGCTTGAACAGGACCACCAAGATCATTAATCGCTACAACATCTAACACGGGATTTTCAATATTTGCCCGAAAACTTAGACGGCCGATGCGACCAAAACCATTGATGGCGACACGAGGCATTGCCATGATGACTAAAAATTAGATATAAAAAGACGACAGCAACTATAACCATCAGCATTTAACTAGGAAAGAGAAAATGTTAAAAACCATCCAAGAAAGTGCAAACCTACTTAATCAAGGACAGATTCTAGCCTACAACACAGACACCTGTTTAGGAATTGGCCATGCCATAAACTCAAATTCTGGCTTCAATCGACTTTATGAGGTCAAAAAAATGCCATTTAACAAACCATGCTCTGTTTTAGTAAACAGCCTAGAAATGCTAGCAGATAACGCAATACTTAACGAGTTTAGCCTTAAACTGGCTCAACTTTTATTACCTGGGCCATACACATTAATCTTACCACGCAGCAAGAAGCTAAATCCTCAATTTTTAACTGACTTTAAGAACATAGGTTTTCGCTACATACCTGACCCCAAAATCAACAGTTTAATCAAACTGCTAGCTTGTCCGATTACAACAACATCCGCCAACATTCACACTCAACCATCCGCAGAATCATATTCTGATATTATTAACACTTTTGGTGACCAAATTAACATTTTCGAAAACATCAATAAAAACCAACATTACCCAACAACACCATCAACAATCATTGAACCACAAGAAGATAATACCCTCAAAATTATCCGAGCTGGAGTTGGATATAGTGAACTATCAAAATTAGGCTACAAAATTGCAAAATAAAGAAATTAATCAACTGAAATAGCTATCACGAAATAATAAAATCTACTCCTTCCCAGCCCAACATCGCTACAATAACTGAAGCAATCATTCCCAAGATTCCGCCAATTAAAGCATAACGAGCTGACAAGCCAGCCAAATAAGCAACAGTTAGACCAGTGTATAAACCAGTAAAAGGCAACGGCAAAGAAACAAACGCAATTAAACCGCCCATGCCAAATAACTGTAGTTTTTCGCTATTCCGTCGACGAACCCAATCAAACCAACGTCTCATAATTTTTTGAAACCAGTTAAAGCGAATCTTCTCAACACCAACATAAAAAAGCACCACCAAACCGCTCACCAAAACAATCCCCCCTATCATACTTGCTAAGAAAATAATCCAATTTGGTAAATCTGTTGCAATCTGTCCGTAAACAGCCGCATACCCCGATTCGATAGTTGGAACTACACTCAAACCTACAATTTTTAAAAAATCCATCTATATATTGTTAATATTTTTTACAACAACCACCATATCTTGTATATAACAGTGATTGCAGCTCTTATTCTAAACGAAAAATGGAATTTGTGAATAAAAAAAGTAAACAATAAAGAGTTGATTAATCAAGCTGAACTATCGAAACGAAATTATTAGCTTTAAATAAACAAATTTTCCGCCTTACACCATCGAACTGAATAAAAAAAGTAAACAAAGATAGCTCAGACATTTGACAGTAAATCAGCAAAGGCTTAATTTACAAAGCACAAACGTAGATAATAAATTTATACACAAAACGTACACAAGTTTTGCACAACAACGAAAAAACAGCGCCAGTTAAACATCACACTAAAGTTAATCAAATGCTAACTCATCAACCTGTCATGCTCAACGAAGTAATTGAATTACTAGCAATTGCACCAACCGATCAGATTGTTGATGGCACACTTGGTTTAGGAGGACATAGTTTGGCATTTGCAAGTATACTAAACACAAAAGGACATCTATACGGATTTGACTTAGACGAAAGCAACCTTAAACAAGCCCAAGAAAATCTAAAAAAATATGACAAAATAGTTACTTTTTTCAGAGATTCATACGCCAACATTAAAAACTACTTTAATAAAAATAATTTCAAGAGTTACAACAAAGCCCTACTTGATTTAGGTCTATCTTCTCCACATCTAGACGATCAAGACAGGGGTTTTAGTTTCAAACACAATGGGCCTCTCGATATGCGTTTTGATCGCACAACTGAAGCTCAAACAGCAGCCGACTTAGTAGCAACTGCGGCCGAAAGCGAATTACAACAAATTTTCCGCAACTACGGTGAACTAAGCAACTATAAAAAAGTTGCCAACGTTGTCGTTCAAGAGCGAGAACTTGCACCATTTAAGAATACAACAGATTTTGCAGAGAGGTTAATGAAAAACTTTCACCCCAAAGACAAAAATCGCCTACTAGCTCAGATATTTCAAAGCTTACGTATTGCTGTAAACAACGAATTGGAAGTACTAAAATCAGGACTTATTAACATTTGGGAAAATCTAAGCCCAAACGGTCGTTTTGCCATTATGTCGTATCACTCACTTGAAGATCGCATTGTAAAACAGTTTTTCGCACCAATGCTTAAAAGCTGTCATTGTCCACGCGAACTTCCTAAATGCATCTGCACCGGCCTACCAGCTGCACAAGCAATTACAAAAAAAATTGTAGTGCCAACAGCTGAAGAAATTGCTGCAAATCCACGTGCACGCAGCGCAAAACTCAGAGTTTACCAAAAACTAACTTAAAATGTCACAATACTTCATCACAAATCGCCCACGTTTCAACAACAACCCACGTCGTCAGCATGTGGTTAAACTTCCATTCTTTGTTGGCAGTTATTCGATGATGTTTGTTCTAACACTTTTTATAGGTTTACTGAGCATAATTTATCTAGTTGTATTCAACAATAATGCTACTAACGGCTATCAAATTCAAAGACTAGAATACGAACGCAACGAGTTAATTACACAGCGTGAACAAAAAACACTCAGCTTATCTCACAGCCAAACCTTAGAGTATTTAAAACAAGACCCCAAAGCTCAACAAATGGTCAAACAACAACCAGAATATTTCTTTGTAAACAGAAGCATCGCAGCAAATTAAAAAACTCACCCCGGGGTGAATATTTGTTGTCAAAAAAATATTGCAAAGCATTAAGCCAAGCTTTAGACTAGGAACGGTACTTAAATTTAAAAAAGTATAAAAGTATGCAACGCTTTCGCTTCTTCAATAAAGTTCATTTGTCCACTGGTGAAAAATCTCGCATAAGTCGTTTTCTACGACCAAGCGGAACAACAATGATTCTTCCTTATGATCAATTTATAGAACACGATAATCGTCATCGGCAAAACGATTCTGGTGCAGAAGACCCTGACTACATCATGCATTTAGCTGTTGAAGGAAAATATGATGCTGTAGCAATTCACTACGGTGTTGCAAAAAGATATTGGAGCAAAGTTGCAGATAAAATGCCGCTGATTCTTAAAATTAATGGTAAAACAAGCTTTCCATCACAAGAAAATGCGCTTAGCGTACATACCTCATGGGTGGAAGATGCTCTTCACTTAGATGCAGCTGGTATTGGCTACACAATGTATTACGGTTCACCTTCGCAAGATGTAGATATTCCACAACTAGCTCAAGTTAGAGCAGAATGCGACAGGTACGGACTTCCCTTAATCGTTTGGGCTTACCCTCGAGGAAAAGCTGTCGATCAAAAAGGTGGTACAACAACAAGCTACGCCCTAGAAAGTGCTGCTCGCATGGCAATGGAAATGGGCGCTACAATTATTAAATCGAACTTACCTGAACCTGCAAAACCAGATTTCTTAACAAACGAATCTGTTCCAAAATATTTCCGCGATTTAGAACAAGATCTACAAAAACTACCAGCAGCAGAACAAAAACTAGCTCGCGCACGCAGAGTAGTTGAAGCTGCACAAGGTGTACCGGTTTTATTTAGTGGCGGTTCAGAAATTGGCGACGAAGACCTAATGGACAATGCAAAAGTATGTGTTCACGGCGGAGGCTTTGGCTTCATCTTTGGTCGCAACATGTGGAAACGTCCCGAAAAAGAAGCCCTAGTAATTACAGAAGATCTACAAAAACTACTTGATCAAGATTCTAAATCATTATTTTAATTTGAATGGAGCTTAAAAAATATCTACAAAACTCGACTTCAAACAGTCAGCTTTGTAGTGTTTTACTAGCTTCTTGCGAAGCAATTACCTTAATTAGTAAAAGCTTTTCAACAAATAATTTAGACGAAAAAGTTGGAGCTGAAAACTTTACTGGCGACCAGCAAATTGGAATCGATATCCTTGCAGATGAAATTCTGACTAAGGAATTTAGCGAAAATTCGGCTGTTTATGGAGTAGGTTCAGAAGAAAAAGAAACGCTAGAAATCATTAATCCAGATGCAAACTATTGCGTAGTGTTCGATCCACTTGATGGCTCATCTTTAGTAGATGTAAATTTTTCAGTCGGAACAATAATCGGCGTCATAAAAGGTAAAAAAATCGAAGGAATCACAGGTGACGATTTAGACGCAGCAATCTATGCAGTTTATGGACCTAGAACCCAAATTGTTATTGGTTTTGACGATCAGCTTATTGTTGCAACACTTAAAGATAATGAGTTCCATATCTCAGCGACCAATCTAAAAATCAAAGCAGATACCAAGTATTTTGCTCCCGGCAACCTGCAAGCCAATCAGACTAATCAAGGCTACAACAATTTAATCACCTACTGGTTAAAAAATCAGTACAAATTACGTTATTCTGGCGGAATGGTGCCCGACATTCATCACATTTTAATTAAAGGTGAAGGTATATTTTGCTACCCCGGTAATGACAAACAAAGCGACGGCAAACTTCGATTACTGTACGAGTGTTTACCAATGGCAAAAATCATCACAATAGCTGGAGGAAAAGCTACAAATGGAGACCAAGACATTTTGAGAATTCCAGTAACAAGCATTCACCAACAATCAAGTATTTGCCTTGGATCAGAATTAGAGGTAAAAAGGTACCAAGAGTTTTTATCATCTTAAATTTTGGAAAATCAACCTAACCCAGAACTACAAAAACTGGGTCAACAGTTTAGCAAGGGAGATACCACAGCCTTTGATCAAATTTTTGATCTATTTGCTGACAAACTTTTTCGCTATATCAGTTTAAAAATCAAAACAGACGATGCCGAAGATATTTTGGAACTGACTTTACTAAAAGCATGGGAACACCGAGACAAATACGATCCCACTAAAAGTAATATTCAAACTTGG
This sequence comes from uncultured Candidatus Peribacteria bacterium, assembly GCA_964386265.1. GTDB lineage: Bacteria > Patescibacteriota > Gracilibacteria > UBA1369 > UM-FILTER-41-14 > CAYLRB01. Next base: position 9,675 of record CAYLRB010000002.1, read on the forward strand.
CTTTTCACAATCGCCCGCAACACAATCATCGACCATTATCGCTCCTATAAAGAAATTATTAGCGAAGAAGAAGGTGAAATTCATAACATCGCCAGCGAGGATTCGCCAGTAAAAAAAGCTGAACAAAAACTAACGCAAATTGCCATTGAAAAAGCTTTAAGCGAGTTATCTGAAATTCAACGTGAAGTAATTACATTAAGATACATGGAAGACCTTAGCTTTAAAGAAATAGCCCAAATTCTAAACAAAAACGAAGGTACAATTCGAGTTATCCAGCTTCGAGCATTAAGTAAGCTCAAAAGCATAATGAAAAAACAATCTAATTCGGAATAAAATTTCGATCTAATGTAACATTTTACTCACCTGTCACGTATAAAATGGTGCAAACCACACAATATGCATAGAAAACCACCTACATCACAAGAAATCATCTCGATGCTGCAATCATACAATCTAAAGTTGCAGCCAAAGCAAAAACACGCATTAAAAAGCCGCATATTTGACAATATTAACGTACAAGAACCTGAACTAATTAAACAATTGGGACAGCTAAAAAACTCCCTAGAATTTGCACCTCATAAAAAAGATTTAGTTAAAAGCATTGTAGGGACAACAATTAGAATCAATCAAAATCCTTGGGTAAATCTTCAACAAATTTATCAAAGCTTTTTCGCTAACTTAAAACCATTGTCTGGATTTGCATTACTAATTTTATTAGTTGCATCGCTTATACTTGAACCTTTCAGCTTTAGTAATCAAGTCTTCGCTGCAGAAAAAAGATACCTTCAAAATATCGATTCTTCCGTAACAATTAATCGTATAAATGGTGAGATAACAAGCTTTAAAGAAGCTACTGGCCAAACTTTTCAAATAGAAAACAATGACATCCTAATCTTTGGGCCGGAAACTAATGCAGAATTGAAAATTTTAGGAGGTATTGTTAGACCAGCGGCAAATAGCAAGTTAAAAGTTATCGTAAACGCGGAAGACACAAAAATAGAACTAATTGAGGGTGCAGCATGGTTCAATATCAAAAAAATAGATAATGAAATAAGCACCTATGTAACTGCACCCGGTATAAAACTAGCTCCTCAAAACAGCATTTTTGACGTTTCTGTAAAAGATTTTACACGAGTAATTAATATTGATCAGAACTTAAATGGGACTCTTAACGATGGAAAGCAAATTATTCCAATCACAATTCCTCCAGCACAAAGCCTTAAATTTAGACCTAAAACACCTGCAACACAATACGAACAACTTGCCTTCAGCGACCTAGAACTTACTGAAAGCGAACAAGCACGAATAAAAACAAACCTCAATGCTGATATTAATTTTGAAAAATATTTTAATAGTGAGCTATTAGAATTTGCTCAAGCAAAAGTAGGTTCAACACCAAATGAACCTATTAAATACGCCACCAAAGAAATAATACGCCAAACAAAGTTAGCTTTCACACTTGATCCAGTTAAAAAAGCACAAGCTAAAACAAAAATAGCTGAAGAAAAGTTAATTGAAGCACAAATATTAGTCTATCAAAATAAAATCGAACCAGACAAAACCGCAAAGTTAGAAACTAAAGAGCAAATTGAAAAACTTTTAGTTGAAGCAAAAACTAGCATTACAGAAATTAATGCTGCCGCAAATAATCTACAAGCCGATGCGCCTTCAAGTACAAAACTTATCAAAGATGAACTAGCCAATGCTTTATTAACATCAAAAATTGTTGTAGATGCAAGCAGCAGTGCAATCGAACAAACTAGCACACCTGACCAACAAGAAACACTTAGTGAACTACAAGAAATAACTAACACGATAGAAATCGCTGCACAAATTGCTCAAATTGATTTACAAACAACGAACATCGCCCCAAGTAGCACAGACAATGAACTTAGTATAGAAACAAATAGTATCGAGCCAACTAGCTTAGTTACTCCCGAAACAAGAAGTGATAGCATCACTTCTACAGTTGACCTTAGCAAACAAAGCTCAGACACCCCTGTGCCAGTAATCGACGAATCCACTACAGACAACATCGCAATAACTGCAAAAGAAGAACCTAGTTCAACAATTGAAGTAACATCAGGAATCACCACAGTTCCACCTCAAACAACTACAACTACACCAACAATAACTACACAATTGCAAGAAAACGGTAGTACTAACCTTGAAGAAATCAGCAACACCAGTCTTCAAAAAATCGAAATTCGATTAGACCCTATCGACAGCAGTTTTCTAAAAAACTAAAGGTTACTGATAGCAGTTTTACACAGCACGCATTAGTATGAATCTGCCTTTTTAAACACTCTCTTGTAGTCTAAATAAAGTTCAGATATTATCAGCCCAAGTTAGCAAACAAAAATAATCCAAAACTGCTATGGAAACTTTAGGCACCGAACTTCTTCGTGATTTAACATTGGTTGTAGGATCTGGGCTACTTACATTTTTAATTGCAATAATATCGGCACCTCTGCTTATTAAACTTCTTAAACGTTTTCAATTTGGCCAAAAAATACGCGAAGCAACAGTAGATGGCAAATCAGCAACTATTTTCAATGAGTTACACAAGAAAAAAGAAGGCACACCATCAATGGGTGGCATAGTAATTTGGGGTAGCATTTTAGTTACAGTTTTAATATCACAGCTATTCCCTTATCTCGGCTGGACGAACTACACACTTTGGGAAAGAGCAGAAACATATGTTCCCCTATTCACCTTGATTAGCTTTGGACTACTCGGATTAGTTGATGATATTTTCAATGTCAAAGGTATCGGTGCACACAAAGGTTTAAAAGCAAAAACTAAATTTATTTGGCTAATACTACTTAGTACAGCAGGTGGTTACTGGTTTTATGAACGGCTTGGACGAAATAGTATAGACCTTGGAAACCTATTTGGTGGTGACTTTACAATTGGTTGGTGGTACATCCCACTGTTTGTCCTAGTAATCATTGCATGTTCAAATGCTGTTAATATTACAGATGGACTCGATGGTTTAGCCGGTGGACTGAGTGTTATGGCATTCGGCGCTCTAGCAATTGTCTCATACTTTCAAGGCTTAGCAGTACTTGCAGCTCTCTGTGCAGTTATAGCAGGTGCTTGCTTAGGCTTTCTGTGGTTCAACATTCCTCCCGCCGCCTTCTTCATGGGCGACACCGGTTCACTAGCCTTAGGAGCAACGATGGGCGTAGTAGCAATGACTCTAGACAACATACTACTGTTACTTTTTATCACCTTCATTTTTATCATCGAAACTCTATCAGTAATCATCCAATTAAGTTCCAAAAAATTTCTTGGCCGCAAAGTGTTCAAAATTGCTCCCATTCATCATCATTTCGAAGCCATTGGATGGCCTGAATTTCGAGTTACAATGCGATTCTGGATTATTGGTGCGACAATGATGGCTTTTGGACTAATACTACACTTTGCACAAATTATCTAAGCGCGAAAAATAGATCCTACTTTTTCAACGCTCTATTACTAGCAAACAATTCCCACAACAGCTTAGTATCCTGAAAACGATTATTACTACCCAAAACAATAATCAGTTTTGGCTCAGTATCATTTGTAATTCCAATGAATGCCTCAGATGCATCAGGACTAGTACCAGTTTTTAAACCAACAAACGGATAATTTGATTCAAGTAACAAATTTGTAGTAACCAAATTTTTCTGCCACCTATTATCTACACTTTTAACTGTATAATTTTTTTTGCTAACAATCTCTTTTACCTCCGAAAAATTCCAAACCAATAAGCTTAATTTCAACAAATCGTTTGCATTACTAAAGTTTTTTGACCCATCAAAACCAGCTGGATTGTCAAAATTAGTACCAGTCATCCCCAGATCAATTGCGCGTTCGTTCATTTTTGCAACAAATCCTTCAATCGAACCAGCATCATAATGAGCCAAGATATAAGCAACATCATTGGAAGATTTTATCAACAAAGCATGTAGCAACTCACTTACTGTGATTTCAGTACCTTGAGGAACTGTCACACCACCAACTGGCAAACTATAGCCAGTATGATCGACCTTAACAACTTCGGACAAATCATGGTTTTCCAAAATAATTAAGGCTGTCATTAACTTAGTTAAGCTCGCTATACTAATAGTTTTTAATGGTTCTTCTGCAAACACAACAGTGTTAGATTCTAAATCAAAAACTAATGCTGCATCGCCTTGTAATACTGGGCGTTCTTGAGAAAAATACGTTGGTACAGAAAGCTCATAATTCAATCTGTCATCATCATAAGAATTGCTAATCAATAAGGTAAATAACAATTCAAACATAAATTTTTGTTAATAAGCAATTGATTGCAATACTCCTGCAGAATCAGCACCTAACTCTAAACGATAAACCGGTTTTTGCACTTCTAAATCACCATCAACACCTGACTCAGTCAACGAATCACTAACAAAAGTTTCTTGGGTTTCATCACTAAACTCAGAACTAACACCGCCCATAGTAACAGGCATTAGCAAATTTAATACTTCAAAAAGGATATCGCTTTCATCATTTTCCTCTGGTACAAATAAGCGACTTACTGTTAATGCTCTCTGCTGCGCATTACCCATTGCCTCAGCTTCAAATCCATACCGGCTCAAAACACCAGCGGCCATGCTAGCTAATCCAGAAACCGTTGTTCCGTTATAAACCTTAATACTCGGTGATAAGCTCATTAACTCTGGATAATTATAGTGAAGTACTAAATAAATCTTAATTTGTTCATAGTTATTACCCAGTGGCAAAGCTACACTACCGCCATAAGCTTCTCTTGGTGGCGTATACAAAAACCCACCCTTATCATAAGTCGAAGTATTTAAATTTAGAGAAATCAAGTTAGACTGCTCATAGTCATAAGCAATTCCCGCCAAACTAACAATTTCCCTAAATTCTAAACTAGTATCAATTCCCGCACTTAATCTTTGATACAGCTCTTGAATTTTTTTAGGAGAACGTAGAACACCACCATTTTTAGCAGCCTCCTTAATTGCAAAAATCAGCTCTTGTTGACGCAAACTGCGATCAAAGTCCCCCGCTCCACTGTGGCGAGTTCTGGCATATTTCAAAGCAGTTTCACCATCAAGCAATTGAATACCAGGATTTAATCTAAAAGTCTGATAACTATAATTAGGCCCTGGATATGCTGTATCCAAAATAGGTTCCTTTACATTAACATATACCCCTCCCATGTAATCAACAACTGCAGCAAACGTAGAAAAGTCAACACGTACATAATCATGAATTGGACGACCAATTATCATACCAACCTCTTCCATCAATGCACTATAAGCTTGTTCATCGCTACCTGTCTCGCCCTTAATTGTTGCAAAATAAGAGTTTATTTTACGGTTACCTCCCATTTTTGGCTTAATAAAAAGATCACGTGGAATTGAAAACATTAATGCACGATCCGTTTTTTGATTCACGCTAGCAACAATAATTGTATCGGTTAAGTCGGGTCCTTCATGACTAGCATCTCCAGTTCCCAAAAGTAAAAAATTAGTATAACCGTCTACATCAGCTGGCAATTTCTTCCCAACAATACCTGTAAACCCGTCAATAAAACCATTACTATCCGGATTCGCTACGCTATAAATCCAGCTACCCAAAACAACAATTGGCAACACAACACATGCAAAAAACAGAACCATCAACTTAGGCGATAACCACTGCTTCCAATTAAAATAATCCGAATTACCATCACTCTGCTTTTTCTTTTTTAAATTACTACCAGCAGTCATAATTTTTAAACCAAGTTTCTGCCAGTTTTTTTTCCTAATTTTTCTGTTAACAAATTCCGCCACGTATAAATATTAAATGCTAATATTCTAGATTTTATTGTATCTCAAATACTAATGCATTTTACAAAAAAACTAGGATTTGCAAAGAGGCTTTGAGTTGACAACAATCAAAAACCCACCTAGGCTTCGAACTTAGATTACATAATCTAAAATATATTAATAAATTTTAAAAAAATTTATGCAAAAAGCACTAAAATTATTTGCAAGTTTACTTGCTATTACTGCACTAATTGCAGTTACAGGTTGTGGTAAAAAACTTAGTTCCGAAGAAAGCGTTGCGATGTTAAAACAAGCAATCGAAAACTCAAGAACTACAAAAAACCAACAGTTTAGCATTCAAATCAGTCCTGAATTTGATGTTACAACTGCTAAAACAGAAACTAAACCTGAAGAAAAGTTAAAGGGACAAGTTGATATCAAACTTGATGGCTATGCGTCAATGAAAGATCAGTTTACATTTCAAATGGATACACTAACAAATTTTGATATCTCAGCACTAGCTGCAAAAGTTAACACTGAAAGCACTGAAGAAAAAGCTAGTATGACAACAGAACAAAAAAACTATAAAGGTTTTATTGATTTTGACGTGGTTATGAATAACGAAAATATTTATTTCAAAGCAGACATTGATCGCGAGTTTTTAAACCAAGTTGCAAGTACTTTTGCTCCGTTAGCTGAAGGCTATCTAAGTACAGCTGATGAAGAAAAATGGTGGACTGCACCACTTCCTGCCGAAGTAAAAACTGAGCTAGTTAAAGCTGCTACAGAAAGACAAAATTACGTTATTCCAGATGTAGAAATCATGGAAAATGTACAACATAAAGGTAGCAAAAAAATTCTTGGCGTAAAATCAGCTTGTTTCACTGCCGAAGTTAAACAAGAAAATTTTGCAAAATATCTACAAGAGTTCATTTCAAAAAATCCAGCTGCTACTGGTGGTGAAGAATTAAAACCAGAAGAGTTGAAATTAATTGAGGCAGTAACAAAAGAAATTCAAGTTGGAGAGCTTTACATCTGTACAAGCGAAGGCGAAAACCCACTAATTACGCACACTAGCTTTGAAGCATCATTTGATGCACAAAAACTTGCAAAAGCAGTTGAAACAGCTGCAACAGCAGAAGGTCAACCTGCAACAAGTGAAAGCGAAAATATTAGCGGTAGCTTCAAAATCAAGTACAGCGCAGACGCTATTGAGGCAATCAAAGAAATCGAAATTCCAAAAGATGCCAAAGAGCTTCTTCCTCCAGGTATGACAGCCCCAACAGGCTTACCAACTGAAGCTTTGCCAACAGATCTGTAACCATAAATTGAGTATACTCAAAGCGGGTGCCATATAATGGCACCCGCTTTTTATTTACATAAAAATTTACCAAAATTTCACAGTTAGCACTCTATGATTAAACCATCTAATTACACTAGATGACGCAATCAACTATCCGAATTCAGCTAACTTGCTGGGGGTTTCTTACAGGCTGCTTCTGCTATTTCAGTTCACTAAACATGCTAGTCAGCAGTTTTGCATGCTTCATAATTATTAACTACATATACAGAAAATCTCCCCAAAAACTAATCACACTAAGCATTATCATCTTAAGCTTTCTGATTAGTCAAATATACTGCCAGCTTCGAGACACAAAACCACAAAACCATCTTATACATTTACCTGATTCAAGAACAGAACTAACAGGGCGTATTTGCCGTGAACCAAAATCAAAACAAGAGGAAACAATCTATGTTGTTTGCATAAATAAACCATACAAGGGCAAGTTGCAAGTTCAAACAAGCTCTTCTCCCAAATATCACTACAACGACTCAATCAAGGTTTTTGGACTAGTCAAAAGTCCTGAAAATTTTGGCGACTTTGATTACAAAAAGTTCTTAGCTGCTCAAGGCATATACAAAACAAGTTATCACCCACAAATAAGCATACTTACTCAAACTAGCTCACCTCTTAGAACACTTTATATATTCAAAAACCAACTAATAAATCAAGTTGGTAGCTTTCTAATTGAGCCTAATGCTAGCTTATTTGCGGGGTTACTAATTGGCTACAACGGTGGGCTAACTCCAAGCTTAGACGAGCAGTTCAAACTAACTGGTATGAGCCATATCATAGCTGTCTCGGGTGCAAATATTGCTTTAGTAGTTTTAGTTTTAGATAAAACAGTATTTCGATTTACAAACACTAGAACTCGCTATCCTGCAATGGCCTTCTTTATAGCTATATACTGTTTAATTTGCGGCCTATCCGCCTCCGTTGTGCGCGCAGGCATAATGGGTATGCTGACTTTATATGCCACAACTTTTGGCAAACAAGCACAAAGCCTACATTTGCTACTAATTAGTGCCATCATGATCTGCATTGTTAATCCTCGCTCAATAGCTAACGACGCTGGCTTTCAACTTTCCTACCTTGCTGTCCTTGGCATAATATTTCTAGCCCCGAAATTCCAAGCTCTATGGCAACAAAAAAACTACTTAAGCGAAGCCATCAGCATCTCGCTAGCCGCGCAACTAGCAACCATACCAATTATAGCTAGCCAATTTAAATTACTATCACTAACCGCTCTACCCCTAAATTTAATAATTGGGCCTCTACTACCAGTAACAATAAATTTTGGCCTACTAAACCTATTAATCAGCTATTTTAGCCCAAAAATAAGTATTTTATGCTCTGCAATAACAAATTTACTCCTAAAAATAATCATTAAGCTAATCGAATTTGCTGCCAGTTTAGAAAAACTAAATATACAATTAGAAAAAACCGCCAGTATAACCTTAAGTCTACTGGCCGCAATCATTCTAATGCGGTCAATCAATACTGACGCAACTTCGAAATTCGATCATCAATCGGTGGATGAGTAGACCAAATTTTCTGCCAAAAAGCTACCAGACCACCACGTTTCCCTTCTTCTTTCAAACCATTTTTCAAGGCCATTCCATGATTAAAATGACCTGACTCAGTTGGATCAGCAATGCACAAACCCGACATACTGGACTTACCATCCAATACTTCCAATCTCGCATCACCTGCAATTTTTTCCAAAGCTGTAGCCAATGCCAATGGATTGCTACACAAAAAACCACCGGTTGCATCTGCCAAATACTCACGCTCTCTACTAATTGCCAACTTATTCAAAATTCCAGCCAACACACCCAGAGTGATAAACAACAAACCAACAAAAAATAATGGATTACCTTTATTATCATCACTAGACCAACGAGTTCTAATTAAAATTTCACCAATCATTTCAATCGCTCCAACCAAAGTAACAGCCAATAGCATCACCCTAGTATCACGATTCAAAATATGTGCAATCTCATGAGCCATCACAGCCTCAACCTCTTGCTTACTTAAACGTTCAAGTAAACCAGTAGAAATTGCTACTTTTGCGTCTGCAGGACTAAAACCAGTCGCAAATGCATTCATACTCATATCCTCAATCACATAAATATCTGGCGTCTTTGGCAACCCAGCAGCAATCGACAAGTTTTCGACAATTCTATAAAGTTGAGGATTCGCCCTTTTCTCTAGCGGCTTAGCACCAGCAAAAGCTAGCAATAGCTTAGACCCCAAAAAGAAACTAAACAATGAATATAAAAACACAGCCACTATCACCCAAAATCCTACAGTTCTCATCATCTCATTTGCCGCTTGCAATGGACTAAACTGCGTACCAGCATCGCTAGAAAACAGCATTGAAATCAAGATACCTGCATAGGTCAAACCCAGAATCAAAACCGGAAAAATCAGAAACAAATAACCAGTTCGCAAACCATTAGCACGCATTTGATCGCGTACTGAACTTGGTAACTGCAAAGATTGTTCACCATTAGTCATCAAACTTTAGTTAAATTTCAGCTTTTTTTGAAACTAGAACGATACTTTTGGAGCTACTTCCGCAGCAGCACGCTCAGCATCACTTAATTCAAAAAACTCGCGCTTCACAAAACCAAAAATTCGACCAAAGATGTTTGACGGAAAAACTTCCAACGCTGTATTTAAAGCATTAACAGCTCCATTGTAAAATCTTCGTGCAGCCATCATTTTATCCTCAGTATCTGTTAACTCATCCTGAAGTTTAGCGAAATTTTGATCAGCCTTCAGCTCAGGATAAGCCTCAGCAACTGCAAATAAAGATTTCAAAGCCATCGACAACGCACCCTCATTTTGAGCATGTTGAGCAGCCATTGCTGAACCAGCCGGCACAGACATAGCAGATGTTCTAGCTTCAGTAACTTGCATAAACACTTTTTCTTCATGGGCAGCATAACCTTTAACCGTATTAACCAAATTTGGAATAAGGTCATAACGTCTTTTCATTTGAACTTCAATACCACTCCACGCTTCCTCTGCATTTACTTTTTTACGAACAAGCGAGTTATACATAAACACACCACCTAAAACCACGATAACCAAAATAATAATTAATGCCTGCATTTTTATTTAATTAAAATTGTACAAGTAAAATTATATTCAATCTCAACCTTCCTTACAACCAAAAAAGCGGCGGCCGAATGGCCGCCGCTTTTTTAACTAGTTATCATGTTATCCATCATTCGCTCTTTTACTCCTTCATCCATACCAGCAGCTGCTGTTAATGCTGCTACATTTTTCTTAGTAAAGAAACCTTGGTAATCGTTACAACGCTGAATGTATTCCGTAATTAAATTGGAGAATTTTGAAGATTTCGAGAAAATTTGCTTCAAACCTTCTTGGCAAGAACCAACAACTTCAGCCAAGAACTCTTGTTCTGCTTTTTGCAATTGATCTACAACAAAATCCACAAATTTATATTCAAATTCATCTTTGCGCGTTTCATATTCGGGAGCCAACAAGTACTCATTTCCATAATAAACTTCGCCATCAACAATCCGACCATCACGAACCATTACTGCCAAATGGTGCATTCTTCGACCAAAGTTACGTACAAAAGTTTCTGTAGGCTGTGGCAATCCAACAAAATCGTTCACATAGTATGGCGTGTTATTAGCTGTAAACACTTTAGCTGGAGAAACCATCTCTCGGCTAACAATTAATGGTTGACCATAAGCATCTTCAAATTGGACTTCACCAAACCCATTGTCGTTTACTGGTCGTGTTACATTGGTTGAAGAGTTTTGAGCATCAATATCAAACGATCCCCAATAGTAATATGAGCTCATTCTCATTAATTCTAAAATTGCGTGCTCTCGATCATGTGAGAAAACACGAGTAGCCAAATGGTCATAAGGCAAAATAAATTTATCAATTCCTAACTCTTTTTGTAGCTCCTTCATTCTCACAAATAGTTCTAAACTTTCGGCATCAAACTGCCACTCTCTCTCCATCTTGTATTCGCGTTCTAACGTCCCATTACCCTGACGGTAACCAAATGCATTCCAAGTGTAAACTGAAGGCTCTGTCCAGTGGATATAGCTTTTTTCAGGTGAACCAGGAAAATCATTTACAAAACGTACTTCAATTTCATCTAATTTTGCAACAACCTCTTTTAAATCAGCTACTTCAAAAATTTCACCTACATACTTTGTATGTGGCTTATCTTTGGCGCGCACAGCTAAAGTTGTCATTGCACTAATAAAGTCTATCTTATCAGTGGCCAAAACTTCTCTCACCAAAAAATCTGGGGTCGCAGGACAGATCTGTAGCAAATGCCAACGATAACCATCAGCCTCCCAAGAACGAACATATTTATAAAGAGTCATTACTGACAATTCAGCAATATATTGAACGGCAACACCAGGGTCTACTTCTACAACCATAGCTGTCATCTTCCCAAAATTATTCGTTAAACCAGCCTTATTACGCCAATCATAAATCTTCAATAAGTAATCTTCAAAAAAATCCGAGTTCATTTTATCACCAAATCTCTGGTATGGTTGATTAGCATGCATATTGGGCAAATTCGCCAATTCAAGTTCTTCTAGTTGCTGAGTCATAGCAAAACAAATTATTATTAGACAGAATTTAATCTACTCCAATTAACAAAGAAAATTCAAGTTCAGAACAAAAAGTCCCCGAAATTGCGATTATTGGTGCTGGTGCAGCAGGTATGATGGTGGCAGCTAGCTTAATCGAGCTAACAAAAAACCCAATTAATATTTCAATCTTTGAGCGCAATAATGAGCTTGGCAAAAAAGTAGTCATTTCTGGAGGTGGACGTTGTAACGTGACAACCGGCATTTTAGATATTCCAACTGTGCTTACAAAGTATCCGCGCGGACAAAATTTCTTAAAACCAGCGATCTTCAATTTTCCTCCAATCGAAGTCCAACAGTGGTTTACTAATCATGGCGTACCTCTTAAAACCGAATCTGATCTACGAGTTTTTCCTCAGAGCGACGATGGTCATGATATTGTTAAAGTGTTCAACAAACTGTTTAAGCAAAACAACATCAGCGTCAACTTAAACACGACTGTTCAAGAAGTAAAACGCTTAAATGACAAATTTATTATTAACACTTTCTGCAAAGCTAATAACACAAAAACTCAATTAGAATTTGATTATTTAATCATTACCACAGGCGGCCAAGCTTATCGTCACACAGGATCACACGGCGATGGCTATAATTTCGCCGAAGCATTAGGACATACTGTCACCTCGTTAGCACCAAGCCTAAATGCTTTCAAAGCAGAACACGTCAGCAATTGGGATTTAGCCGGTTTAAGCTTTCAAGACATCGATTTAACCCTCAATAGCCAAAGTAAAAAATTTAAATTTAGAGGAGATTTTGTCTTCACTCATCAAGGTTTAAGCGGGCCTGCAATCTTTGCTCTTGCAGCCCAAGCTGCATACGAACCACTAAGCCAAGAAACACCTGCTTCCCTATCTCTTGATCTTACTCCCGACTTAAATCAAGAAGAGCTTCGCACGCTTTTGGTTAGTCGCCTAAAAAACTCTGATAAATTGACAAAAAACCTACTTTTCAAAATAGTCCCCCAAAAAATCGCTAACTTAATTTGTCAACTATTAAAAATAGAAAATCTCCCTGGTGACAAAATAGTTGAAAAGCAACTAAACCAACTTGTTGACAAAATCAAACATTTTCAATTAACAGTATTGGGCCGTGCAGCCGGTGAAGAATTTGTTACAGCTGGCGGAGTTCCGACAAAAGAAGTATCTGCTAAAACTATGGAATCCAGAAAATGTCCTAATTTATACTTTGCCGGCGAAATACTAGATGTAGATGGACTTACTGGCGGCTTCAATTTACAAGCAAGCTGGGCAACTGGCAGGTTAGCAGCTGAAAGCATCATTGCAAAAAATAGACAAAGCACTATAAGTTAGCTAAACTATCATTAGTAAAATTGCTACTCGTCAAATATGCTGCATCGTCAACTTCAAATATTAAGAGCTGTAATAAAACATTTTACAGAAACAGCTGAACCTGTTGGATCACAGACAATTTTGGTCAGCTACCATTTTGATGTTAGCCCTGCCACCATCCGTAACGATATGGCAACATTAGAAAAAGCTGGCCTCCTATACCAACCGCACACATCTGCCGGTCGCGTACCAACTGACCTTGGCTATCGCCTATTTGTAGATGAACTTGCAGACTACGAACAAGCAAAACAAGTTGCTCATGAACGCTTACAAACTGTCCGCGAACATTACAAGTTTCAAAAAATAAAAGAAAAAATCTACGACGCAGTTAGCATTCTAGCTCAAGCAACTAACAACGTAAGTTTCGCAACAATTGAAAATCATCGAACATTTTATTTAGGAATTGCCAATGCATTAAAACAGCCCGAATTCAGCACAGACCCTTATCAGGCAAGTCAAATATTCGAAGTACTAGAAAATAACGATCGCTTTCTAAGCTTTTTAAATAGCCTTAATGTTGAAGAAGGCAAAGTTCAAATCTACATAGGTAAAGAAAATCTCATTGAACAAATTCAAAGTTGCAGCATCATGATCAACAAGTATAAACTAAACAACCAAACAGGCTTTATGGGTATTTTAGGACCGACACGCATGAACTACCCTGTAAACACCGCCATTTTACAAGAAATCTGTCAAAATTTATCTGATCAACAATAATTTAACCTTATAAACTATGAATGAAGATCAACAAACTCAAACCACAAGTCAACAAGACGATACCACTAGCCAAGATCAAGATATTCAAGCATTAAAAGTCGAACTTGAAAACATGACTGCCATGGCCAAACGCGCCCTAGCCGATCTACAAAATTTTCAAAAACGTAGCCAAGAAGAACGGCTAATCCTCTACCCTCAAGCACAAGCCGACTTACTACTAATGTTCATTCCCGTAATTTCTAGTTTCCATCTCGCATTTCAAAATGTACCAACCGAGTTAGCGGAACATAATTGGACTCAAGGAATAGCGCAAATCAAACAACAGTTTGATCAAATTATCGAAAAAATTGGCATAACTGAAATCAATCCAGAAAATCAACCATTCAATCCTCTAGAACATGAGGCAATGATGGAAGTTGAAGGACCAAAAGGTCAAATTGTTCAAGTTTTCGAAAAAGGTTATAAATTAAAAGACAAAGTTATCCGCCCAGCTAAAGTTGGTGTTGGCAGGTGAAAAATCTTTTAATTTTTCACCCATTTGCAGCGCGCCTGCTATGTAGCTGTAAGGTGCGCCATTTTTTAAACAGCTAGCTGTTTCCCCTCTTTGCAGAAGAAAAATCTTTCGATTTTTCTAGTTGACCCAATCGATTTAGCACTCTATAATGTTAAGTGCTAAGATAGTTAATCTAAACTTACATATTATTATCACATAACTCGCAAAAATATGAGCCGAATTATTGGTATCGACCTTGGTACAACAAACTCTTGTGTAGCCGTAATGCAAGGTGGCGAAGCAATAGTTATACCTTCAATTGAAGGTACACGCACAACACCGTCAATCGTTGCATACAAAGACGGAGAAAGAATCGTTGGTGTTGCCGCTAAACGTCAAGCTGTTACAAATCCCGAAAACACAATTTTTTCAGCTAAGCGTTTCATTGGTCACACTTACTCAGAAATTGAGAAAACTGCTAAAAACATGCCGTTTGGCGTTGTAAAAGGCAAAAATGGGGCTGCCGAAATCGTACTTGAAGGTAAAAATCATCAACCACCGGAAATCTCCGCAATGGTTCTTCAGAAATTAAAAGCCGACGCTGAAGCTTTCCTTGGCGCAGAAGTTACTGAAGCAGTTATCACTGTTCCTGCATACTTCAATGATGCACAAAGACAAGCAACTAAAGATGCTGGTAAAATTGCCGGCCTTGATGTTAAACGTATTATCAATGAACCAACTGCAGCTGCCCTTGCTTATGGTGTAGACAAAACAGGAGCAGATAAAAAAATTGCCGTTTACGATCTTGGTGGCGGTACTTTCGACATCTCAATTCTAGAAATCGCCAGTGTTGGTGGTGACAAACAGATCGAAGTTTTATCAACAAATGGTAATACCCAGCTAGGTGGTGATGATTTCGATCAAGTTATTATTGATTGGCTAGTCGCTGAATTTAAAAAACAAGAAGGTATCGATCTAAGCCAAGACAAAGTAGCTCTTCAACGTTTAAAAGAAGGTGCCGAAAAAGCGAAAATCGAACTTTCATCAGCTCAAGAAACAGAAATCAACTTACCATTCATTACAGCTGACAGCTCAGGAGCTAAGCATTTAACAATCAAACTAAGCCGCGCAAAACTAGAAGAGTTAATCAGCAGTCTAGTCGAAATGAGTATCGAACCATGTCGACAAGCGATCAAAGACGCAAAAATCTTTGCTAGTGACATTGACGAAGTTATCCTAGTAGGTGGCTCAACTCGCATTCCACTAGTTCAGAAAAAAGTTGAAGAAATCTTCGCAAAAGAACCACACCGTGGTCTTAATCCAGATGAAGTAGTAGCTCTTGGTGCCGCAATTCAAGGCGGTGTACTTCAAGGAGATGTAAAAGATGTACTGTTACTTGATGTTACTCCTCTATCGCTAGGTATCGAAACAATGGGTGGTGTTGCAACAAAATTAATCGAACGCAACACAACAATTCCAACTAGCAAATCACAAGTATTTTCAACCGCAGCCGATAACCAACCATCAGTTGAAATTCATGTAGTACAAGGTGAACGTTCAATGGCAGTTGACAACAAATCCCTTGGAAAATTCATGCTAGATGGTATTCCACCTGCTCCACGCGGCGTTCCTCAAATCGAAGTAACATTTGATCTAGATGCCAACGGTATCCTTAACGTTAAAGCAACTGACAAAGGAACCGGTAAAGAACAAAAAATCACTATCACTGGCTCTTCTGGAATGAGCGAAGAAGAAGTTGAAAAAATGCGTCAAGAAGCTGAGCAGTTCGCTGAAGCTGATAAAGAAAAGCGCGATGCTGTTGAAGCTAGAAATCACGCGGAAAGCTTAATCTTCCAATCAGAGAAAACCATCAAAGAGGCTGGCGACAAAGTTGCTGCCGAAATTAAAGAACCAGTCGAAGCCAAAATCCAAGCTCTAAAAGATATTTTAGCAAAAGAAGGCGCAACTACTGACGAAATCAAAACAGCTACCGAAGAACTTTCAACTGAAATTCAAAAAGTTGGCGCGGCGATGTACCAACAACCAGACGCTACCCCAAACCCAGGTGAAAGCACTACTGACGACGACGGTACAACTGTAAAAAACATGAACAAAGACGAAGAAGAAGTTGTCGATGCTGAAACAAAAGACAAAGAGTAGTTAAATCAATTATAAGTTTACTGATCAGTTTAAAGCCCATGTCTACAAAGATATGGGCTTTTTAAAAGAATTTTCCACTTCGCCTCTGTTGACAATCATTCCACAAACAAAAAACCTAGACTACAAACTAAAATTCGGGCATGCTCACGGCTGAACACTTAAACCAACGCTATGATCGACATTAATCTCATTCGCACCAATAAAGAACTAGTTCTTAAAGGACTTGCCAAAAAACACTCCAAAATAGACTCAGTATTTTTAGACAAAGTAATAGCTATTGACGAACAACGCCGCAAATTACAAATGGAAACAGATGAACTTCGCGCTCAAAAAAACAATGCTTCTAAGCTAATTGCACAGCTCACCGGAGATGAAAAAAAAGCGGCCATCGACTCCATGCAAACAGTTTCAAATCAGGAAAAAGAGTTAAGTGCTAAAATGCAAGAAGCAGAGAGTGAGCTCAAAAATCACCTACTCCAAATTCCCAACTTACCAGATGAAGATGTCCCAGAAGGAACGGAAGAAGACAACAAACCATTTAAAACAGTAGGCGAACCGCGTAAGTTTGATTTTACTCCAAAAGATCACATTGAACTTGGTGAACTGCTCGACATCATCGATATTAAAAGTGCACAAAATGCTTCAGGCGCTCGCTTTTACTACCTAAAAAACGAAGGTGCATTGCTTCAATTTGCCTTAATTAATTTTGCCCTTCAAAAACTTTTAAAAAACAATTTTGCGCCGGTAATTCCTCCCGTTCTAGTTCGCGAAGAAGCTATGTTCGCCACCGGATTTTTCCCTGCTGATCGCAATGAGGTTTACCACGTTAATCCAGGCGAAGACGACTTATACCTTGTTGGAACATCTGAAGTACCGTTAACCATGTTACACGCCAACGAGATTGTAGATGCAACCAAACTACCAATACGTTACTT
This sequence comes from uncultured Candidatus Peribacteria bacterium, assembly GCA_964386265.1. Lineage (GTDB taxonomy): Bacteria > Patescibacteriota > Gracilibacteria > UBA1369 > UM-FILTER-41-14 > CAYLRB01. The sequence goes on from CAYLRB010000002.1 coordinate 27,115, forward strand.
CGGCTATTCAAGCTGTTTCCGTCGAGAAGCCGGCAGCTACGGCAAAGACACTCGTGGAATCCTACGTGTTCACCAATTCGACAAATTGGAAATGTTCAGCTTTTGCCTACCCAACCAATCAAACAGTGAGCACGAAACGATTAGACAAGTTGAAGAAGAGCTCTTCACAGAGCTAGGAATCCCCTACCAAGTAGTCAACATCTGTGGCGGCGACTTAGGAAGCCCTGCAACGAAAAAATATGACATTGAAGCTTGGATCCCAACTCAAGAAAAATATCGCGAAGTAACCAGCTGTTCAAACTATCGTGACTACACAGCCCGCCGCGCCCAAATTCGTTACAAAAACGCCGACAACGAAACTGAATTAGTCCACACCTTAAACGGTACTGCTCTGGCCCTAGGCCGCACTATCATCGCCATTATTGAAAATTACCAACAAGCTGACGGCTCAGTTGTAATCCCAGAAGTCCTCCGCCCTTACATGAACGGCCAAAGTGTTATAAGTCCGAAATAAAAACAAAAGCTCCGACTCAAACATCTAAATTGATTTTATCATCATGCCAAAACTACCTAACGTTATTCACTATCATCCAAGTGATGACACAAAACTGCCAAAAACAAGGCTGGAAATTTATGAGGGTGCAATTAAACACAACTTGCAAGCTTTTCGCCAAGCAATGGGAGATCAAGTTCGACTGGCGCCTGGTGTAAAAGGAAATGGTTTTGGCACCGACGCAGTAAGTGTAGCGCAAATTCTACAAGAAAACGGCAGCGAATTCACCTTCGTCAACTCTGTCCCAGAAGCTTTGGAATTAAGAGAAGCTGGCTTAACCATACCAATTCTTATCACAGGTTATGTTGCCGAACATGAAGAATCCGATTTAGTACAACTAGATTCAACTCATCAAATCATTAGCAGCCTAGACATGCTGAAAAGACTTAATACAGCGGCAAAAGCAGCATACAAAAATGTCAAAGCCCACATCATGATCGACACTGGCATTAACAGAGAAGGGTTTAAAGTCACAAATAATGATGAACTACAACAGCTAGTCACCCATCTAAAAGATCACTCTAGCAATTTAGACCTAGTAGGCGTTTGTACACATTTCGCAACAGCAGATGGTGTCACCGAAAAAGAAATCGCAATATACAATCAACAGTTAAAAAATTTCAAAAATATTCATGCACAACTAAAAGAACATGACTTCAACTTTGAATACACACACTCTGCAAACAGTGCGGCTACATTAAGAGATATTGGCGCAGGCCAAGAGTTTTTCAACCTTGCACGTCCCGGTATTTCTTTATTCGGTCCGTATCCGGACGACCAAGTCCAAGCAGAAATCGAAGCACGGGGAATAACACTTAAGCAAGCAACCAGTTTTAAGACAGAAGTTATAGAAATCAAAGAAGTTGCCGCTTCCGAAATAGTCGGATACGCAGGTACATTTACAGCCGAGCAACCCGTAAAAGTTGCTTTATTACCCGTTGGTTACTACGAAGGTATAAAACGCCGAGAAAGTAATAATGGTTTTGTGTTAATTAACGGAAAAAGACGAAAAATTTTAGGCAGAGTATCAATGCATTATACCGCAGTAGAAGCTGACGATGACACAAAACTCCATGACGAAGTTGTAATCTGGGGCCAACAAGGTGCAGAATTCATAGACTTAAAAGAAATTTATAATCGCGTAGGTACCAATCCTCACAATATCATGCTAGCGGTCAATAACACTGTACAAAGAGTATTGATTCATAATTAAGCCAGAATTGCACTTTACAAAAATTGCACAAAAGAATAGGCTTAATGCTAGCTCCTTCCAAATACAAGTAAAAGCTAGAGAAATATTAGAAATTTACAAGCTGATAGCGATTCGGGGACGGTGGAAGCCCGATCAGAACTATAAATTTCGAACGCGTCTCAAAAAAAGCTGCGCCCGAAGAAATCTTATTTTTAAGAAAGTAGGTAGCGTCGGTTGAGTGCCGTTATCAACTCACAGTTTGTCAGCATCTGCTAGAGAACTGAATAAGTCTGATTTGCGTGAGCAAACAGAAAACTAAGGATGGTACCACGCTTAGCAGCGTTCCTTAAACCAAGGAACGTTTTTTTGATCTAAGTAAATATGCACAAACAAATTTATTGGTACGACCAGCGCAGATCGCGTTATTACCGTCCACTTTAATCGACACGACTAATCAAATTTACTTCCAAAATTTAACTCAAAAACATGAGCATTTTAAATGAATTCAATAATTTCGCCAAACTAGCAAACCCTAATACTCCGTTTTCATGGCTAAAAAAGGGCAACGAACAAGGTCCAAACGTAACTATTCAAGCTCTCACACATGGCAATGAAATTGCAGGTGCAGAAGTAGCGATCCAGCTACTACAAATGATGATAAATGGCAAAGTTAAACAAGGCACGCTACAAATAACTCTAGGTAATATTGAAGCTGCAAAACAAAATAAAAGACACACTGGCGTAGATATGCCTGTAGGTTATGGTGAAGACTTAAACAGATGTTTCGCATTCAACGGCACCCCAACTTGTTACGAAGAACAAAGAGCATTAGAACTTCAACCAATATTAGACAACACAGATCTCCTTTTAGATCTACATGCAACTATGCTACCTGCTCCCCCGTTTGTTGTAATACCAGGAGACAAAGATCTAACAAATCATTTATTACAAGGTGCGAATCTCAATGGACAAGATTTAGCTAACAGCCTAAACATCCCTCTAATAATAAAAGGTAAAGGCCTTGAGCATCCAGAAGGCCAACCTGTTTATGCTGATACTAGAGTTAACCAAAACCCACTTAAAGGCCTAGGGATTACTATTGAAGCTGGTCAAATAGGAAGTGAAGATATCGAGAAAGCAAAAATTGGCGTACTCAACGCCTTAGCGCAACTTAATATATTAGATATAAATATCGCTCCAATGCAAGTGCAAAAGCCAAAAACTTGGAATGCATATCTTAATGTAATTGCCCCACCAAACTTCCAATTTACGAAAACATTCGGAAATTTTGAGCAAATTTCTGCAGGATCGACATTCGCTACCTCAGACAATGGCCTACACTATGTTTCAGAAGATTCAATAATAATCTTCCCCAAAAAACCTGAGTTCATTGTAGTAGGTCAAGAAGCCTGTATTATTGCTAAAAAAGCTTAATTTCAAGGACGGGCTCTATTATTAGAGTCCGCCCTTACATTTACGGACCTCGCAGAGTAGGCAAAACAACTATCCTCAAAAAACTATTCGCTAATCAGCCAGGAACAAAATTTATTCTAGGTGATGACTTAAATATACAAAATATCCTGAAAAGCCAATCAACTCAAACAATCAAGAACTACCTAACAGAAACTACATTATTAGTAATCGACGAGGCTCAATTAATCGACAACATAGGTCAAATTCTTAAATTAATTGTAGACAGCATACCACATGTTAATGTTGTAGCCTCAGGCTCGGCTTCGTTTGATCTGGCAAATAAAGTTGGCGAACCGCTAACGGGCCGCAAAAAAACAATTATGGCTCCAAACCTACAACAACGCTAGCTATCAAGAAATAACTGGCAACAGTTACCAACAGTTCTTAACATAGGTAATAACTATTTAACAAGTTCTTTACATAAATTTTCACACACACCTTTTTTTGAACCTTGCTCTTTGCATGCAATTTCACAGCGCAAATTATCATGCACTCGAAGATTAATAGCATCGGCCGAATATCTAACAACACCACCATTTTCTCTTGTTAAACATGCAGACTCCACCATAGCTTTAGTATTATAATTCAATATATCACATTGATCTAACTGCCAGCATTCTACCATACTAGAATTAGAATATTCAGGAACCGAAGGATCCCCTATCTTTTTTTCAATACCTTTCCTATATTCTAACCTAACAGAATTACAATATTCAGGAACCGAACGATCCCCTATCTTTTTTTTAATACCTTTCCTAATTTCACTACACGTACCCTCAACAACTTCTTCTCCAAAATCATTACAACGAGATTCTACACCTTCACAACCAGCCAACAAAACTGCTGCTAATACAGCTAGCTTATTTTTCATACCATTGATTTAGATACTATATTTTATATTTTATACTAACAGGAGAACAACAAACCAACTTAGGAAAATTTCAATTTTAACCAATTTTAAAGCTTACAAAAGCCAATTTAACTGCTGACAACCTCGACTAGTCAGTACAAAATTGACGAATATATTTCGTCAACGTACAATTAAGCGCACTCAACCAATTATCTATATGCTCACACAAATTCTTGATTCATTCGAACTAAACAGCAAAGAAATCAAAATTTTCACTAAACTGTTAGAATTAGGCACTCAACCTGCTTCACATATTGCTCATCTGTGCGACATGCCTCGTAACACCACACGAAGCATTCTAGACAAGCTGGTTAAAGCTGGTATACTAATAAAAACACAACGTGCAAACGTCCAATACTATGCAACTGAAAAAAAAGAGCGTCTTCTTATTGCTATTAAGCGACGTAAAACCAAGATAATCGAACATTTCGACAATCAAATTCAGCTCCTTGAGCAGTATGGTGACGAGCTCAACCTGCGCCACCATTCAAAGTCCCGACCTAAAATCACTTTTTACGATGGCTTAGCGGGACTTGAAAAAGTCTATGAAGATACTTTAACTGCCAAGAAGGGCATACGATCATGGGCAAATTACGATGCAATCATCGATCCAATTCCGAATTATTTTCCTACCTACTTTAAAAGACGTGCAGCAAAAAAAATCCATATGCGCTCCATCCATCCAGATACAGAAAAAAGTCGCGCTGCAAAAAAACGTGACAAGCAAGAATTGCGCGAAAGCATACTATTACCAATCGGTCAGTATAATTGGACGCCTGAAATTCAAATCTACAATAACAAAATCAACATCTCTTCCTGGAAGGAAAAACTAGGAATAATAATTGAAAGCGAAGAAATTGCCGAAGCAATGAGACAAATATTCGAAATCTGTTTTACTAGCATTAAATCTTCAAAGCACCCTAACAACCATCAAAAGTAACAATTCAAATTTCATTGACAACTCACGCTAAAATCAGTAAATTAGATAAGCTGTCATTCGAATGCGTAGTGATATAACGGCAGTCGGCAAGTGTAAAAACTTGCTAAATTGGCTTTCTGTCTACCAGAAAGCAGATCGTTATATTTACTAACCTAAGCATTCAGCTTATGCCTAAGACTCAAAAAGCCACGGCTAAAAAACCCGAAACCAAGGGTAAAAAAATGCCGGGTGAACTCTCACAAAATTCCGTCGGACGGAAGTTTTTTACGAACAATGCTATCGAAGAATTTGGGCTACCAAATTTGATCGAAGTTCAACTTAACTCTTACAAACACTTCCTAGGAGAAGGTTTAAAAGAGCTACTGCAAGAAGTTTCCCCTATTCAGGATTTTTCTGGAAAGAAAATGGAACTTCACTTTTTAGATCATGAAATCGGTGAACCTAAATATGATCCTCGTGAATGTAAATATAAGAACTTAACATTCGAAGCACCTCTTAAAGTTCATGTCCAACTAGTTAATAAAGAAACCGGTGAAATTAAAGAACAAGATGTGTTCCTTGGTGGTATTCCACTAATGACCGACAGCGGTTCTTTTATCGTTAATGGTATTGAACGGGTAGTTGTAACGCAAATCGTACGCTCTCCAGGTGTATTTTTTGCACCAAACAAGAAAAATTCTCGCTTCCATTCTGCCAAAATAATTCCAAAGCGTGGTGTATGGCTAGAGCTTGAAACAGATAAAAAAGGTATCATCAGTGTAAAAATTGACCGCAAGCGCAAAATTCCTGTAACTTCCCTGCTTCGTGTATTTGGTTACACAAATGACAAAGAGATCCTAGAGCTTTTCAAAGACGATATTATCGATATCGAAAATGATTACATCTTGGCAACATTAGAAAAAGATCCATCAAAAACTGCTGATGAAGCTTATCAAAACATTTACAAGAAGCTTCGACCTGGTGACTTGGCAACTTCTGAAAATGCGAAAAGCTTAATCGACGGCATGTTCTTTGATTACAAAAAGTATGACATGGGTCGTGTTGCTCGCTACAAAATGAATAAACGTTTTGGCTTAAACACTCCTAACGATATTGAGCACCATGTTTTCCAAGTTGAAGATTTTATCGCAATTTTGAGACATTTAATTCGACTAAACAACGGTCAAGAAATGGCTGACGACATTGATCATTTGAGTAATCGTCGTGTGCGTCCAGTTGGGGAACTTGTATTAAACAAATTCCGCGTTGGTCTAATGCGAACTGATCGTATCGCCAAAGATCGTATTACAGTAATGGACATTGAAACTGTTACGCCTACTCAACTAATCAACTCTCGACCAATTACAGCTGCATTACGTGAATTTTTTGCAAGCTCTCAACTTTCACAGTTCATGGATCAAACAAATCCATTGTCAGAATTGGCGCACAAACGTCGTATTTCAGCCATGGGTCCAGGTGGTCTTTCTCGTGAACGTGCTTCATTCGATGTACGTGATGTGCATTCATCTCACTACGGACGTATCTGTCCTATCGCTACGCCAGAAGGTCCAAATATCGGTCTAGTTGTCCATCTTGCTACTTATGCGCGAGTTAACAATTTCGGCTTTATTGAAACACCATTCCGCAAAATCAGTCACTTTGCACCAAACAAAGAAGCTGAAATCGTTGGACGAATGGCCGGCGCAGACATTATGGATGGCAAAACTAAATTAGTTAAAAAAGGCGAAAAAATTACACAAGATTTAGCTAAAAAAATTGCTAAACTCAAGATCACAGAAGTACCTGTTTATCCTTACCTAAGTCAAGAAATCGAATACTACGATGCCGATGAAGAACGAAACCTAATCATCGGTCAATACAATGTATGTACAGATGAATTGGGACAATTTACAGAAACAAGACTTCCTGCACGTCGTCATGGTGAAGCGATGGTACAGCACATTGACGATATCACTCACGTAGATGTATCTCCACAGCAGATCATCTCAGAGTCAACTTCGCTAATTCCATTCTTGGAAAACGATGATAATACTCGTGCATCGATGGGTTCAAACATGCAACGTCAAGCTGTTCCCCTACTTCGCCCACAATCTCCGGTTGTTGGAACGGGTATCGAGGAAGTTGTTGCAAAAAGTTCAGGGCACGTAGTATTAGCAGAAGATGATGGTCTAGTATCATATGTAGATGCTGATAAAATTACTGTAATCTACAAAACTGGTAAGCAAGTTACATATCCTCTACAAGTATATGTTCGCTCAAATCAAGCTACAGGCATTACAAATCGCGTTAAAGTCAAGAAAAATCAAGAAGTAAGACGTGGTGATGTACTTGCAGATGGTACTGCAACGGACAACGGTGAACTAGCTCTTGGTTCAAATCTACTAGTTGCGTATATGACTTGGGAAGGTTACAACTTTGAGGATGCGATCGTTATTTCAGATCGTCTAGTTAAAGAAGGTGTTTACGATTCAGTTCATATTGAAACTTACACAATTGATATCCGTGATACTAAACTTGGACCTGAGCAAATTACAAAAGATATTCCAAACGTAAACGAAGCAAAACTTAAAGATCTTGATGACAGCGGTATTATCCGCCTAGGAGCGACTGTAGAAGAAGGAGACATTCTTGTCGGTAAAATCACTCCAAAAGGTGAAACTGAGCTAACAGCGGAAGAACGCTTACTACGTGCTATCTTTGGCGACAAAGCTCGTGACGTTAAAGACACCTCACTACGCATGCCTGGTGGTAGCGGTGGAAAAGTAGTAGACATTCACATCTTTGAACGTTCAAATGGTGATGAACTACCAAACGGTGTTAACAAGCAAATTAGAGTAGCAGTTGCACAAACTCGCAAAATCTCCGTAGGTGATAAAATGGCTGGTCGTCATGGTAATAAAGGTGTTGTCTCAGTAATTGTTCCTCAAGAAGACATGCCTTATCTACCAGACGGTACTCCAGTAGATATCTGCTTAAACCCACTTGGTGTATCAAGCCGTATGAACATCGGGCAAGTTTTAGAAACTCATCTTGGTTGGGCAGCTGATAAACTAGGTTTCAAAGTTGCAACTCCAGCTCTAGATGGTCTAAACGACGATCAAATCAAAACATTACTCAAAGAAGCTAATCTACCTGAAGATGGTAAAATTCAGCTTTACGATGGTAAAACTGGCGAACCTTTTGCTCGCAAAACAACCGTCGGAACAATTTATATGCTTAAACTAAGCCATCTAGTTGAAGACAAGATCCATGCTCGTTCTGTTGGACCATACTCTTTGGTTACTCAACAGCCGCTAGGTGGTAAAGCTCAACACGGTGGTCAGCGTTTCGGGGAGATGGAAGTTTGGGCGCTAGAAGCTTATGGTGCCGCACACACATTACAAGAAATGCTTACAATCAAATCAGATGATGTATATGGACGTTCAAAAGCTTACGAATCAATTATCAAAGGAGAATCTATCCGCAAGCCAAGAACGCCAGAAAGTTTCAACGTATTAGTTAAAGAGCTACAAAGCTTGGGTCTAAACGTAGAATTAATTGGTGAAGACGGTCAAATCTTCGATGAATCTCAGTTCTTAGATGAAACTGGCCCTCGTGAAGAAATTGAAATTGCAATGCCTGATGATGCATTAGCTGTAGGTAGTGATGAAGATTTGGAGGTTGCCGGCTTACATGAAGAAAGCTATGACCCAGAAGCAGAAAATGAACCACGAGATGATGACGAATTCGTTGAAGACGAATTTGAAGATGAAATGATGGAAGCCCCAAGTCTTGACGAGATCGACTTCGATCCAGCAGATCTTGATGAAGAAGAATTAGCAGAGTTAATAGCACCTGACGAACCAACTGATGACGAACTACAAGAGCTTGCTGAATTAGAAGACTTTGACAGTATTCCAGACGACTTGGCTGACAACGCCTAATCATTACCCTAGCCTTAACTTAAAGTTATTCCTATGTTTACAGACAACAAGAAAGACATTAACACCTTCTCGTCGATTGCTGTTTCTGTAGCCTCACCAGAACAAGTACTCTCTTGGTCATATGGTGAAGTTAAAAAACCGGAAACAATCAATTATCGCACACAAAAACCAGAACGTGATGGCCTATTCTGTGAAAGAATTTTTGGTCCTACTAAAAACTACGAATGTTACTGCGGTAAATACAAACGTATTCGCTATAAAGGTGTAGTTTGTGAAAAATGTGGCGTTGAAGTAACACATTCAAGTACTCGACGTGAAAGAATGGGACACATCAAACTAGCCGTTCCAGTAACTCACATCTGGTACCTACGTTCAACACCAAGCCGTATCGGTTTACTACTAGACTTACCAATCAAAACAATTGAACAGGTTGTTTACTTTGCTGCCTATGTCATTACTGAAATCGATAAAGACGCAAAAGAAACAGCACTTGAACAATTAAAAGCTGAATTCAAAAGCTTCAAAGATAAAATCATTGAAGAGCAAAAAGAGAAAGAAGCTGAATTAAAAGTTAGTTTGAGTGGTACTGAACTAGAAAAAGGTAAACTAAAATTAATGGAAGAGTACGCACAAAAAATTGAAGAGCTAACTGAACAGCACAATCTTGCAAAAAACGACCTAAAAAACATGGAGATTGGAACGGTATTAAATGAATTAGAATATCGTGACCTATCTTTAAAATTTGGTCATGTCTTCAAAGCGAGCACAGGTGCAGAGTCAATTCGCGACATTATCGCTAATCTTGATCTTGAAGGCCTTCTTGCTGACTTAGAAAGTCAAAAACAAAGACTAAGTGGTCAAAAACTTAAAAAAACTATCAAACGCATTAAATTAGTTGGTAGTTTAATTAAAGCGAGTATAAAACCAGAATGGATGGTAATGACAGTATTACCAGTCATTCCACCAGATTTAAGGCCAATGGTACAGTTAGACGGAGGTCGTTTTGCAGCTTCAGATCTAAATGATCTTTATCGCCGCGTAATCAACAGAAATAATCGTCTAAAAAAATTATTATCAATCGGTGCGCCTGAAGTTATCTGCCGTAATGAAAAACGGATGCTTCAAGAAGCTGTAGACACTCTTCTAAACAACAGCGCTCGCCAAAGTAGAGCAGCATTCACTGCAGGTAGTAAGCGTAAATTACGCTCGCTTTCAGACATGTTAAAAGGTAAACAAGGTCGTTTCCGTCAAAACCTACTTGGTAAACGTGTTGACTACTCAGGTCGTTCAGTAATCGTAGTTGGTCCTAGCCTTAAACTAGATCAGTGTGGTCTACCAAAAGAAATGGCCATGGAACTATTCAAACCATTTGTAATTGGCCGACTAATCAGAGACGGTTACGCACACAACATTAAAAGTGCTGAAAAACTAATTAATGCTAACCGCAAAGAGGTTTGGGATATCCTAGAAGAAGAAACACGCGAAAGATATGTACTACTAAATCGTGCTCCAACTCTTCATCGCCTTGGTATTCAAGCTTTCCGCCCTGTACTAATTGAAGGTAAAGCGATTCAAGTACATCCACTAGTTTGTACAGCTTTCAATGCGGATTTCGATGGTGATCAAATGGCTGTACACGTACCACTTTCTGAACAAGCACAAAAAGAAGCTCGTGAAATCATCGTTTCAGCTCACAATCTCCTTAAACCTTCAGCTGGTGAACCTATCACAACTCCTACACAAGATATCGTACTTGGTTGTTACTACCTAACAGATATTTATCTAGGCAAAACTGGTTCAAATATGATCTTCTCTGATCAGCGTGAAGCAATCGCCTCTTTCGAGTTAGGATACACAGATATACAAGCTCCAATTAAAGTTAGAATTGACGGACAGATTTATGAAACAACTGTTGGTCGCATCATTTTCAATCAAATCCTACCTAAAGAAGTTGGATTCGTTAACAAAACAATGGACAAGAACTCTCTATCTGACCTTGTTGAACAGTTACTAAATGTTTGTACTGATGATGTGACTAGTCATGTATCAGATGAAATCAAGAAAATTGGCTTCAAATATGCTACTCTATCTGGTCTGTCAATTGCTACCAACGACATGAAAATTCCACCTGCAAAAAGTGGTGTAATTGAAAAAGCCGACGACAAAGTTAAAGAAATCAACAACTTATATCGTGATGGTTTAATCACTGACGACGAAAGATACCTACATACAATTAAAGTTTGGACTCAAGCAAAATCAGATATCTCACAGATGATGATATCTGAATATGACCAAGATAACGACATTTACAACATTGTAAACTCTGGTGCTCGTGGTAACTGGGGACAAGTAACACAGATGTCTGGTATCAAAGGTCTAGTAGCTAATCCAGCTGGTAAAACCATTGAATTACCTATTAAATCTTCACTTAAAGAAGGATTTACAATCCTAGAGTACTTCATCGCAACGCATGGTGGACGTAAAGGTAAATCAGATACAGCTCTTAAAACAGCTGAAGCCGGTTATCTAACACGCCGTCTAGTCGACGCTGTACAAGACATCATAATCCGCGAAGATGACTGTGGATCTCTTGAAGCCCACACTATCACACACACTGAAAGTGCTCAAATTGGTGAAAGCTTCGATCGTAGAATATTCGGGCGGGTACTAGCTGAACCTGTAGTCGACAAAAAAACTGGTGAAATTTTAGTTCCATCTGGCAAAGACTTAGGACGTGAAGAATTAGATGTTATTGCAGAACACAACATTGATGCCGTTAAAGTACGATCTGTAATCACATGTCAAACTGAGAATGGTATCTGTCAACAATGTTATGGTCGTGATCTAGGTACAAACAGACTCGCAACAATCGGTACGGCAGTTGGTATCATTGCAGCTCAAAGTATCGGCGAACCGGGTACTCAGCTAACAATGCGTACCTTCCACATGGGTGGTATCGCTCAAGAATCAGATATCACACAAGGTCTTACACGTGTTGAAGAACTATTTGAAGCTCGCACACCAAAATCACCAGCTATCATCAGCGAAATTGCGGGTGAAGTATCTGTTGAATCAAAAGGTAATAAAGTTAAAGTTACAGTTAGCTCAAAAGAGCCATCTGAATTCTATTACGAAATACCTAGCGACTACGAAGTAAAAGTAGAAGTTGGTGACAAGCTAAAAGAACGTGACGTACTAGCCAAAGGGACTAATAACAACCGTACAATTAGAACTGAACATGACGGAAAAGTAACTCGTATCGAAGATCAAAGAGTTTACGTCGAAACTAGCGAAAATATTAGTAAAGACTACTATATTCCAGCTACAAAAACCGTTCGAATCAAAGAAGGAGAAATGGTTGGTATTGGAACATCATTAACAAGTGGTCACCTTGATTTACGTCAACTAGCCAAATTAACATCTTTCTACGAAGCACAAAAATATATCGTTGCAGAAGTTCAAAGTGTTTACGCGTCACAAGGTCAAACTATCAACGACAAACATATTGAAATCATCGCACGACAAATGGTTTCCAAATCTCGTGTAATCGAATCTGGAGACAGTGAATACCTACCAGGTGAAATTATTGACATCATTACATTCAACAAGCGCAACCAAGAGTTAGCGGCTGAAGGTAAACGTCAAATCAAAATTGAACGTCTACTACTTGGTCTAACACGAACATCTCTATACACAGAAAGCTGGCTATCTGCAGCCTCTTTCCAAGAAACAATTAGAGTTCTAGTGGAAGCTTCAACTACCAAGAAAATTGATCAACTAAAAGGTCTAAAAGAAAACGTAATCATCGGTAAACTAATCCCAACTGGTGAAATTTACCGCAAGCAACTCGCAGACGAAGCAAGCGAACAACAAAGCGCAAACGAAGAAGAAAGCGAAGAACAAATCGCAGCCTAAAGGAAAAAAGAGCAGGCCGACAAATGTCGGCCAGCTCTTTTTAGTATCTCAGTTCAGCCATAAATATATCCCTTAAGGAATTTTTTAATTATTTTTCGTACATTTGATTTTCGCGCGCAAGCGCGAACTTGCGATTTGCATTTCCGAACGAAGAGAGGAGCATGTATGTAAATTTACTCAAATTTATTGAAATATTAACACACATATCAGCCATAAATATATCCCCTAAGGAATTTTTTAATTATTTTTCGTACATTTGACGAACGAAGAGAGGAGCATGTAAAGAAAAATAATTAAAAAATTCCCTTGCATTACGTCCAACATTTTATTACATTACCCAAGCTATTTTGTCTCAGTATATATGCCAACAATCAATCAGCTACTACGTAAAGGTCGAAAATCTCTCCGTCGCAAAGACGTTTCCCGTGCACTAACATATACGGTGAACAATCTACGCGGCAGCAAAATGGTTAAAGTAGATGCACCACAAAAACGTGGCGTTTGCATCAAAGTAACCACAATGACTCCTAAGAAACCTAATTCGGCGCTACGTAAAGTTGCGCGCGTTCGTCTAACGAACGGTATGGAAGTCAATGCTTACATACCTGGTGAAGGTCACAACCTACAAGAGCACTCTGTAGTCTTGATCCGCGGAGGACGCGTAAAAGATCTACCTGGGGTTCGTTATCACATCGTACGTGGTAACCTTGATACTCAAGGTGTAGACAAACGTCGTCAAGGACGCTCTAAGTACGGTAGTAAGAAACCAAAAAGTTAAGTCATAACCTGTAACGTCGCTAACCAATCGCTATGAAGACAACTGCCATGTTTATCCCGGCTTACTCAACTCCTCTACTCGAGAAGTTCACAAACTATCTAATGTTAGATGGTAAAAAAACTGTTGCTCGTCGAATTATCAAAGATATGCTAGACGAGTTAAAGAAAATCAACAAAGATGAAAAACCGCTTAAGCTTTTCGAACAAGCTTTAACAAACATCAAGCCGTCAATGGAAGTACGTCCAAAACGTATTGGTGGTGCCGTTTATCAAATTCCAATGGAAGTAAAACCAAATCGCCAAATCATGTTGGCATTCCGCTGGATTTTAGCTGCTGCACGCGGACAAAAAGGTAGACCAATGCACAAAAAGCTAGCACAAGAAATTGCGCAAGCTCTTAACAATGAAGGTAGTGCCATCAAGAAAAAGGAAGACACTCACCGCATGGCCGCTGCCAATAAAGCATTCGCTCATTTTGCAAGATACTAATTTGCTCAAACAAATTAGTATCTTTTTTTGCGGCCATAACTTGATCAACGTCGGGTTATGGCCGCTCTAATAAATAACTCATAACCTCAAACCAAATGTTTGACCTCGCCAATATACGGAATATCGGGATCATCGCTCATATCGATGCCGGTAAAACTACAACTACAGAACGTGTTTTATTCTACACAGGTGTAACTCATAAAATCGGTGAAACACACGATGGTGCATCTCAAATGGACTGGATGGAACAAGAACGTGAACGCGGTATCACAATTACGTCTGCTGCAACAACTTGTTTCTGGAAAGATGTACAGATCAACATCATCGATACCCCTGGTCACGTAGACTTTACTGTTGAAGTAGAACGTTCTTTACGTGTACTTGATGGTGGTGTAGCAGTATTTGATGGTTCACAAGGTGTAGAACCACAATCTGAAACCGTATGGCGCCAAGCTGATAAATATCAAGTTCCTCGTATCGCATTTGTCAATAAAATGGATAAAACAGGTGCCGATTTCTTCATGAGCTTGAAATCAATTCACACTCGTCTAAATAAAGATGCTGTAGCAATTCAGCTTCCAATTGGCTTCGAATCTAGCTTCTCAGGTGTTATTGATCTTGTTGAAAACAAAGCTTACACATTTGAAGGTCCAGCTGGTGAAAAAGTTGTTGAAATTCCAGTACCAGAAGACATGACAGATCAAATTGAAGAATATCGCAACATCTTATTAGAAAAAGTTGCAGAAACTGATGACGCGCTTCTTGATAAGTATCTTGGCGGTGAAGAAATCAGCACAGACGAACTTAAAAAAGCAATTCGAAAAGCTACTGTTGCTGGACAAATATATCCAGTTCTATGTGGTACAGCTCTTCAAAACAAGGGTGTTCAGCTAGTACTAGATGCTGTTCAAGCTTACTTGCCTTCTCCGTTAGACATTGGTGATATCAACGGTACAGAGTTAGACAAAGAAACACCTGCAATCCGCAAACCTGACCCTGCTGGTGCATTCGCTGGTCTAGTTTTCAAAATTGCAACAGATCCATACGTTGGCACATTAGCTTACTTCCGTGTCTACTCAGGAACACTTGATTCTGGTTCTTATGTTTACAATCCAACTACAGGAAACAAAGAACGTATCGGTCGTATTCTTCAAATGCACGCAAACAGTCGTGAAGAAATCAAATCAATCGGTGCTGGTAATATTGCGGCAGCTGTTGGTCTAAAAGGAACTCGTACAGGTGATACAATTTGTGATGTTAGCAAACCAGTAATCCTAGAAAGCATCGAATTCCCTGAGCCAGTAATCTCAATTGCTATTGAACCGAAAACAAAAGCGGATCAAGAAAAAATGGGTACAGCTCTTCAAAAACTTTCTGAAGAAGATCCAACATTCCGTGTATTCACTGACGAAGAAACTGGTCAAACAATTATCGCTGGTATGGGTGAATTACATCTAGATATCATCGTTGACCGTATGAGACGCGAATTCAAAGTTGAAGCAAACATTGGTGCGCCACAAGTTGCATACCGTGAAACAATTCAAAGTCCAATCGATGTTGAAGAGAAATATGCTAAACAGTCAGGTGGACGTGGTCAATATGGTCATGTACTAATGAAACTTATTCCACAAGAACCAGGAGGAGGTTACGAATTCGTTAACTCTGTAGTTGGTGGTAAAATTCCTCGAGAGTATATCCCAGCCGTTGATAAAGGTGTACAAGAAGCAATGTCTCGTGGTGTTGTTGCAGGTTACCCGATGGTGGATATTAAAGTTGAACTTTATGATGGTTCATACCATGATGTAGATTCATCTGAAATGGCCTTCAAAATTGCTGGCTCAATGGCCTTCCAAGAAGGTGCAAAAAAAGCTGGCCCAGTTCTTCTTGAACCAATTATGGATGTAGAAGTTACAACTCCTGAAGAGTATTTCGGTGACGTAATGGGTAACTTAAGTTCACGTCGTGGTCAAATTCGCGAAACTGGAGACCGCGGTATGGCAAAATCAATCAAAGCTTTTGTTCCACTAGCGGAAATGTTCGGTTACGCAACTGACCTACGTTCAATGACACAAGGACGTGCTGCTTACAGTATGGAAATGGGTCACTATGAAAAAGTTCCAAACAATGTTGCTGACGAAGTAAAAGCAAAAAGAAATGGCTGATTTACCGCTAAGCGGTAAATCCTTTGCGAAAAGTTTTCAACTTTTCGCGGTTTGAAACATAAAATATTAGATTTCATGTTTCTACTTGCACTCTAGTAAACAATTGGCTAAAATCCAAACGCTTAAAGCCAAATTTAAACTTTATATCTCTAACCAAAAAGTTATGGCGGACATGTTTGATCGCTCAAAACCCCACCTCAATGTAGGTACAATCGGTCACGTTGATCATGGTAAGACAACTCTTACTGCAGCAATCACTACTTGTGCTAATCACTACTTTCCAGGTGGTGTTAACAAAAACGTAGCATTTGCAGATATCGACAATGCACCTGAAGAACGCGAACGTGGTATTACAATCGCAACTTCTCACCAAGAATACGAAACTGACAAACGTCACTACGCTCACGTAGATTGTCCTGGACATGCCGATTATGTTAAAAACATGATCACTGGTGCTGCTCAAATGGATGGTGCTATCCTTGTAGTATCAGCTGCTGATGGCCCAATGCCTCAGACTCGTGAACATATTCTACTTGCTCGCCAAGTAAACGTTCCTTACATCGTAGTATTCATGAACAAAATGGATATGGCTGATCCAGAAATCGCTGAACTTACTGAACTTGAAATCCGCGAACTTCTAAACAAATATGAGTTCCCTGGTGATGATACTCCAATCATTAAAGGTTCAGCTCTTAAAGCTATGGAAGATCCAGGTAGTGAATGGGGTCAAAGAATCAAAGAGTTACTTGAAACTCTTGACTCATACATTCCACAACCTCAACGCGATCTAGATAAAGCTTTCTTGATGCCAGTTGAAGATGTATTCTCAATCAAAGGTCGTGGTACAGTTGCTACTGGTCGTATTGAAACTGGTGTAGTTAAAGTTGGTGAAGAAATTGAAATCGTAGGTGTACACGACACTCGCAAAGTAATTGTTACAGGTGTTGAAATGTTCCGCAAACAACTTGACCAAGGTCAAGCTGGTGATAACGTTGGTATTCTTCTACGTGGTATTGAACGTGAAGAGATTGAACGTGGTCAAGTAATGGCTAAACCTGGTACAATTACTCCACACACAAAATTCGAAGCTGAAGTATACGTTCTATCTAAAGATGAAGGTGGTCGTCACACTCCATTCTTCAAAGGTTACAAACCTCAGTTCTACTTCCGTACAACTGACGTAACTGGTGATATCGAACTACCAAGCGGTGTTGAGATGGTAATGCCTGGTGATAACGTTAAATTCGTTGTTACTCTAGGAGTACCAATCGCGAT
>CAYLRB010000002.1:44733-46983 GCA_964386265.1 uncultured Candidatus Peribacteria bacterium
CATGAAGGTCTACGTTTCGCTATCCGTGAAGGTGGTCGTACAGTAGGTGCCGGTGTTGTATCTAAAGTCGTTCAATAATAGAAATAATTTTGCTTAGACAAAAATTATTTCCCCCAAGAAAAGCCCCTCTACGGGGCTTTTCTTTTTCCTCTTGCAATTAGTTTTCGAATAAATATAATACCCTTACAAAATCTCATTAGCTGCTTTTAGCTAGCGAGTCACCCACAAAGTGTCAACCCCGTGCGACTAATAAATTAGTCAAAACAAACCCGAGGTGTTGTCACGTCGGGAATTAAGTATATTTATAACAAGTCTCATTATGGCTATTGCCCAAAAAATCAGAATCAAAGTTCAATCATTTGATCACAAAATCATCGATGATGTGTGCCGCACAATTATTCAAACAGCTGAAGATACAGGAGCAATTATTGCTGGTCCAATTCCCCTACCTACAAAAATTGAAAAGTTCACAGTTAACAAATCAACATTCGTAAATAAAACAGCTCGAGAACAGTTTGAAATCCGTACTCACAAACGACTAATCGACATTAAAGAAGTTGCTCCACAAACTATCGAACGCTTAACCGGCCTAAGCTTACCAAGCGGAGTTAACATCGAAATTAAAATGCTAGCTGATGCCGGCGAAGCAAAAAGCAAGAAAAAATAAACAACGTTGCCCATTAAGCAGAAAAAGGCTTGACATTGTTATGCCAACCACCTAAAATCGCTCGGCAAATCAAGAAAAGATCTGCAAAGTTATACGGCTAGTCGGGCTCCTTCGCTCCCAGCAAAGGAAATCAAGATCTGACTACTCAACAAAATAACCTCTTACAAATTTAAAAAATGCCAGGAATCCTTGGAAAAAAAATCGGTATGACACGTATCTTCACTGAAGAAGGACGCAGCGTTGCTGTAACAGTTTTGGAGTGTCAACCAAGTACAATTATACAAGTAAAAACTGCTGAAAAAGACGGCTACAACGCAATTGTAGTTGGTTTTGACGCGTACAAAAGACCAAGCAAAAACAAGAAGTATAAAACAGTTAAAGAGTTTAGAGTAGACAGCACAGAAACTTACGCAATCGGAGATAGTGTAAGTGTTGAATCACTTTGTAAAGAAGGTGATATCAAATCTGTAAAACTTACCGGTAACGCTCGTGGTTTCGGTTTTCAAGGTGTAATCAAAAGATACAACTTCTCAAGAGGTCCTGAAACTCACGGTTCACACCATCATAGAGAACCTGGTTCGATCGGTGCATGTGCTATGCCGGGTCGTGTTGCAAAAGGTAAAAAACTACCTGGACGCATGGGTAATCAACAAGTTACAAAACGCAACGTACCTGTTGTAGTAGTTGACAAGCAAAAACACTTAATTGCAGTAAAAGGGTCTGTTCCAGGTGCATTTAATAGCGTTATTCAATTGTTCGTTGAAGCATAACGTTAACTAACCGCTTAATAAATAATTATGGAAATTACAGTTTACAATCAAAAAGGTAAAGAAGTTGAAAAATTACAAGTAAAAGCTGAATTATTTGGCGTTGAGTTCAACGAAGGATTAATTCATCAAGCTTTGATTAGACAACTTGCTAACGCTCGCATGGCTACTGCTCAAACTAAAAACCGAGCTGCTGTAGCGGGTGGTGGTCGCAAGCCTTTCCGTCAAAAAGGTACTGGTCGCGCTCGTCAAGGTACAATTCGTGCACCACACTATCGTGGTGGTGGTGTTGTTTTCGGGCCTACTAATGAAAGAAACTACAATTTGAACATGCCTCAAAAGCAAAGAAGAAAAGCTATGCTTTCTGCCCTATCATCAAAGTTTAACGATTCTGCTATAATTGCAATCGACAAATACGAAGATACAAATGCTAAAACAAAAGCATTTGCTGAAATGTTGAAATCTTTACCTATCAACCGTGATGTTTTAGTTGTTGTTGATAAGGATACAAAAGGTTTGGTTAATCAAGTTAGTAGAAACCTAGACAATGTAAAAACTATCTTAGCTTCTTACATGAATATTGCAGACATTCTTAAGTACGATACAATTTTATTTACTAAGGCAGCTGTTTCTGAATTGGAACAAACTTTTGCCAGCTAATTTAACTAATAAGTAAATCATGACTCAAACAAATGTAGTTATCTACAAACCAGTCATTACCGAAAAATCTACTAAACTTGCTGAAGGAAATCAGATTGTATTCTCTGTTGCACCAGATGCAAACAAAGTGCAGATCAAAAAAGCTCTTGAGGAAAT
>CAYLRB010000002.1:46993-57351 GCA_964386265.1 uncultured Candidatus Peribacteria bacterium
GTTGCAATTCGTGTCTACTGGACAAAGCCAAAAAGCAGAGCTTACGGTAAACATATTCGCTTGAAAAAGAAACCAGGAAAAAGAGCAATTGTTACATTCAAAGATAAAACAGCTGCTACTGTATTAGGTAGCTCTCAAAAGTAAATCAATACCACTAAATTAATTTAGATTATGGCAGTTAAGAAGTTCAATCCAACAACACCGAGTCGCCGACACATGACTGTTTCAACTTTCGAGGCTGTCACTAAGTCTAAGCCAGAAAAACGTTTGACGGTTTCTCAAAAAAGCCTAGCAGGACGTAACAATACTGGACGAATGACTGTGCGTCATCGCGGAGGTGGACACAAACAACGTTATCGCCTAGTGGATTTCAATCAAACAGCAAAATTAAATGTTCCAGGAGTAGTTACAGCAGTTGAGTATGATCCAAATCGTACAGCTTACATCATGCTAGTAACTTACAAAGATGGTGACAAACGTTATCACTTGGCACCTGATGGTATTAAAGTAGGACAAGAAATTATCGCTTCTGAAAAAGCAAAAATCAACACTGGAAACAGATTACAAGTTAGAAACATTCCAGTTGGTTACGCAATTCACAATGTAGAATTAAATCCTAGCAAGGGCGGCCAATTGGGTCGTGCTGCAGGAAACTTTATTAAACTAGTATCTCTTGATGGGCCATATGCTCAAATTCAATTAGGATCTGGTGAAGTTCGCTTAATTCATAAAGATTGTTTTGCTTCCGTTGGAACAATCAGTAATCTTGATCACAGTAACATTGTTATCGGGAAAGCTGGTCGTCAAAGATGGAAAGGTCGCCGTCCACAAGTTCGTGGTAAAGCTATGAATCCTTGTGATCATCCGCATGGTGGTGGTGAAGGTGGTAGTCCAATTGGTATGGTTTATCCAAAAACACCTTGGGGTATGCCGGCACTTGGTAAGAAAACCCGCAATAACAAAGCTACTGACAAAATGATTCTTAAACGTCGCAAGTAAAACACTTGCAAAAAAACTGTTTTAACTCTATATATCTTCTACACGTAACTCTTAAAGCAAATGGCAAGAAGTTCAAAAAAAGGACCATATGTAAGCGAAAGACTTCTCAAAAAGGTCAATGAGATGTTGGAAAGTGGTCAGAAACGCGTAATCAAAACTTGGTACCGCCGCTCTGTTATCGCTCCTGAATTCGTAGGTTTCACCTTCGCAGTTCACAACGGCAAACAGCACATTCCTGTGTTCGTATCTGAACAAATGATTGGCCATACTTTAGGAGAATTTGCTCCGACTCGCCTGTTCCGTGCCCATTCCGGCAATAAATAAGTAATATACTAATAGTTCAACATGAAAGCACATCTACGTAACGCTCGCATATCACCAAAGAAAATGAATCTTATTGCTGGCATGGTTCGTCGCCAACCAGTAACTCAAGCACTAGACTTTCTAAAAGTGCTTAACAAGAAAGGTGCCGAAATGCTTTACAAGCTAGTAGCATCTGCAGCAGCAAATGCTGAGCACAATTTTAGTCAAAACAGTAAAGAATTGATGATTGACGAAGTTAAAGTTACAAAAGGTTCAACACTTAAAAGAATTATGCCAGTTTCTAGAGGACGAGCGCATAGAATTGAAAAGGTAAACTGTCATGTTAGCGTAATACTTAAATCAGATGAAAATTCAGCTAAATAATTTTTCATCACTTTAGATTAATAATCAATCTTCTACATTCAATAACAAACTCTTATGGGACAAAAGGTACATCCTATCGGCATGCGGATAAAAATCAACCGAACTTGGCGCTCAAAATGGTTCGCCAATAAGAAGAATTTTGCAAAAATGTTGCATCAAGAACTAGCTATTCGCAAGTTCTTAAATAAAGAGTTGTTTGATAATGCCGTTTCTCATATCGAAATTTCCCAAGATCACAACGTTGTTAATGTAGTAATTCACACAGCTAAACCGGGTATCGTAATCGGTCAACAAGGCGCAAAAATTGAAGTATTAAAAGAAAAATTAGCAAAAGAGTTTGGTTTAACTTTCAGTGTAGACGTTGTTGAAGTAACAAATCCTGCCACAAATGCACAAATCATTGCAGATACAACAGCTCGTCAATTAGAACGTCGTATCGCCTATCGTAGAGCTGCTAAAGCGGCAATCGAAAAAGCGATGGAGCAAGGAGCTAAGGGTATAAAAATTCAAGTTTCAGGACGCTTAAATGGTGTTGAAATTTCTCGTAGCGAATACTACAGCGAAGGTAAAATCCCTCTTCACACATTAAGAGCGGATATTGACTATGCAACATCTGAAGCTAATACAACTTTTGGTATCATTGGTATCAAAGTTTGGGTATACAATGGCGAAGTATTTAATAAGTAAACTAAAAAGGTTGATTTAAAAATCAATCTGACTATAATCCTACCACTTTCCGGTTAAAAATATGTTACAACCTAAAAAGCTTAAATATCGAAAACAGTTCCGATTAAGAGGAAATAAAAACCGTCGTTTTGCAAAAAACGGCACAACTATTGCCTTCGGTAAGTTTGGAATCAAAGCTACATCTCAAGGACAAGTTACTTCTCGTCAGATTGAAGCTGCACGTCGTGCGATTAGTCGTCAGATTAAACGTGGCGGACAAGTTTGGATTCGTATCTTCCCTCAAATCCCAGTAACTGGGAAAAGTGGTGAGGTTCCGATGGGTAGTGGTAAAGGTTCTGTTCAGTACTATGTTGCAGATGTAGAACCAGGACGTATTCTATTTGAAATCGAATACGAAGACAGTGAAGTTGCTTGCAAAGCATTGGAACTTGCTATCTACAAACTACCAATTCAAGCGAAAGTAGTTGAAAAAGGAGTTATATATTAATCTAGGTTTATACCATGTCTAAGAAAAAGAATACCAATCAGTTTGCATCAATGACTCAGGCGGAATTGCTTGAAAAGTTGAATAAAGTAGTAAAAGAAGTTCAGGAACTAAAAACTGCTTTAGCTGGTAATGAAAGTCGTGATGTCAAAAAGTACAAAACTTTAAAAAAAGATATCGCTCGAATCAAAACTGTTCTCTCTACACTATCTAATCAATAAACATGCGTATCCTAGAAGGAGAAGTTGTCTCCGCAGCAATGGACAAAACTGTTGTAGTAGTAATTCGCACAGCAGTATCACATACAAAATATCGAAAACGTTTTGAAAAAACTTCAAAATTAAAAGCTCATGATCCGGAAAATCGTTGTCAAGTTGGCGACAAAGTAACTATTCGTGAATGTCGTCCACTAAGTAAAGAGAAAAGATTCGAAGTAGTCTACACAGAAGTTACAGCGTAAATAATTAAATAACTCACTACAACCTTAAGCGACCGAAACTATGATTCAAGTACAAACCATGCTCCGCGTTACAGATAACTCAGGTGCAAAAAAAGCAATGTGTATCAAAGTAATTGGCGGCTCAAAACGCAAATATGCAAGAGCTGGAGATATTGTCATTGTGACAATTAAAGAAGCAGATGCAGGCGGTGTTGTAAAAAAGAAAACCGTGCAACGCGCAGTAATCGTTCGTACAACAAGTTCAATTCGCAGAGAAGATGGTTCTGCACTAAAATTTGATGACAATGCAGTAGTAATTGTTAATGCCGATGGCCAACCTCGTGGTACACGTGTATTTGGTCCGGTAGCCCGCGAACTTCGAGATCGTGGTTACCAAAAAATTGTCAGTTTGGCACCTGATGTTGTTTAATACCCCACTATAACTTCAAGAATCATGCGTATTAAAAAAGGAGATCCGGTTATCGTTATCGCCGGGAAAAAAGACGACAAAGGTAAAGTTAGTAAAGTTACTCGTGTCTTCCCGAAAACTAAAAAAGTTACAGTTGAAGGAGTTGCCATGGTAACCAAACACGACAAACGTACAAAAACGAAAGTTCAATTCGAACGAGCAATCGACGTTTCTAACGTAGCTTATGCCGTTGACGGCAAACCAAGTCGAATTGGTTACGAGATTGTAGACGGAAAAAAAGTACGAGTATTAAAAAAGACTGGACAAAGACTAAAATAAAGCTAAGATTTTACCTCGCTGGATCTAATTCATTTATTACCTTTATTATCAAAATTTAACAGCAATGACAAAAGTAATCAGCCTAGAACAACACATTCGTGAAACCGTTATGCCTCAATTGCAAGAATCAATGGGCAAGGAAGTAAATGTTAATCGTTTACCAAAGTTACAAAAAGTTGTTGTTAATGTTGGTATCGGTACGATTTTACAAGGAGACAAGAAAGGACTTGAAGACCTTGTTAGCAATGTTGCTGCAATCACTGGTCAAAAGCCGATTGTAATCAACTCACGTAAAGCTATTTCAAATTTCAAATTGAGAATTGGTATGCCAGTTGGTATCAAGGTGACATTACGCGGTAAAAAAATGTACGACTTCTTGAACAAACTAATTAATGTAATTTTCCCTCGTATCCGTGACTTTCAAGGTTTTAATAAAAGCTGTATGGATGGTCAAGGTAATATCTCAATTGGTATCCGTGAGCACAGTATTTTCCCGGAAATCAATGTTGAAGATATTAACAAAGTACATGGCGTGCAAATCACTGTTCAGACAACTGCTCAAAACAATGATGAAGCTTACATGTTATTAAAAGCACTAAAATTCCCATTTAGGGAGAATAAACCTCAAACTAACTAATAACCACTATGGCTAGAAAAGCAAAAGTAGTATCCGCCGGTCTTAAAACTCAAGTTGCTGAAAAAATTCGCAACAAGGGTCAAGCCGTAACTGCAGAAAAAATTGAACAATCACGTCAATTTAAAACTCGCGCTTATAACATTTGTAAATGTTGTGGTCGTTCTCGTGGTTATATGAGACGTTTTCAAATCTGCCGTATCTGCTTCCGCACTTTTGCGCGCTCTGGCATGATCAACGGTGTTGCTAAATCATCTTGGTAAAATTAACAACTTTAGGAAATGTATACAGATCCAATCGCAGACTTATTAACTCGCATTCGCAACGCTCAAAGCGCTCGCAAATATACGATTACAGTTGGTCATTCTAAGCAAAAAGAGAATATTCTAACAGTAATGAAAGATAATGGCTTCATCGAAAGTTTCGATATTGCTGAAGCAGGTAAAGGTAAAAAGGAGCTGACAATTAATTTAAGAACAGATATTTCTCAACTAAATCTAAGACGTGACAGTAAGCCTGGTCAACGTATCTACCGCAAAGCTGATGAGCTACGTGAAGTACGCAACGGCCTAGGAATCCAAATTGTTTCAACTTCTGCAGGATTTATGACAAGTAAAGAAGCCCATGATAAAAAAATGGGTGGTGAAATTATCTGCACAATCTACTAATTCAAACTTTAAGACCTAACCTAATTTATACTCATGTCTCGCGTCGGAAAACTACCAATCACAATACCGGGTAATGTAACTGTCAACGTTGATGGTCAAAAAGTTACAATTAAAGGTTCCAAAGGTGAGCTATCACACGTTGTGAACTCTGAAATTGCAATTGAACTTCAAGACAATCAACTTATCTTAACTCGTACAGCAGAAACAAAATCTGCTCGTGCTTTCCACGGTTTAAATCGTTCGTTACTTCAAAATATGGTTTTAGGTGTAAGTAATGGATTTCTTAAAAAATTAGAAATTGTTGGAGTTGGTTACAGAGCAAACTTAAAAGGTAAAACATTAGAATTAAGTTTAGGGTATTCACATCCAATTAACTATCCGATTCCAGCTGATGTAAATATCAATGTCGATCCTGAAAACAAGAATATTCTAGTCGTAGACGGTGTAGACAAACAAAGAGTTGGACAAGTTGCGTCTGAAATTCGTGAATTCCGTAAACCTGAACCTTACAAAGGTAAAGGGATTCGTTATGTAGGTGAATATATTCGCCGCAAAGCCGGTAAATCTGGCGGTAAAGATAAATAAGCCTTAAATTCTTCTAAGAACAATTACTATGACAATCAAATTAGATAAAGCCCGCATTCAACGCAAAAAACGTATTCGTAGCAAGATTAGCGGTACAGCTCAAAAACCAAGATTAACTGTATTCAAGTCAAACGTTGCTATTTATGCACAATTGATAGACGACCAAAAAGGTGTTACTATCGTTGCCGCATCATCAATTAGCGAAAAGAAAAAGACTATCGCTGCAGCATCAAAAGTAGGTAAAGATATCGCTGATGCCGCAAAAAAAGCTGGTATTGAAACTTGTGTATTCGATCGCAATGGATATCCATTCCATGGTCGCGTAAAAGCATTAGCTGAAGCAGCTCGTGAAAGCGGACTCCAATTCTAATTATTAATTCATCCTTTAATTTCGCCCAAAGTAATGTCGAATAAAGCCAATAAGAAAAATCGTAATGCAGCCCGACCTAAAAAAGAGTTTGATGAAGCTGTAATTCAGATAGACCGTGTTACTCGCGTAGTTAAAGGTGGTCGCCGTCTTCGTTTCCGTGCAACTGTTGTTATTGGAAACAAGCAAGGGCAAGTTGGTTTAGGATTAGGAAAATCTGTTGAAGTTAGTGAGGCAATTCGCAAAGCAGTAACTCAAGCAAAAAAAGAATTAGTTGTAATTCCTCTTAACAATGGAACTATTCCTCATAACGTAAAAGTAAAATTCAAAAGTTCAAAAATACTATTGTTACCAGCAAGTGAAGGTACAGGTTTGATCGCAGGTGGTTCAGTTCGTAAAATTCTAGAATTAGCTGGTGTAAAAAATGTACTAAGCAAATCTCTAGGTTCTTCAAACAGAGTTAACAATGCAAAAGCAACAATCGAAGCTCTTAAAGAATTAAAAGAAACTCCATACATGATCCGTGCAAAAGCATTGGCTTCAAAAGCGCCAGTAAAAGCGGAAGCAAATGCACAAACTGAAGAAAAAGTTGCTGTTAAAAAAGCTCAACCAAAAGCAGAAGCTAAGCCAAAAGCTGCAGCAAAGAAACCAAAAGCTGATAAATCAGAGTAAAAGCTTAACCACTCAACTTAACTAAAACTATTATGATGAAGCAAAATACAATTACACCAGATCCATCTCAAACCAAAAAACCTAAACGCATTGGTCGTGGTAATGGTTCAGGTCATGGTACTTTCAGTGGCCGCGGTATGAAAGGTCAAAAAGCTCGTGCAGGTGGTATTCGCCGCCCAGGTTTCGAAGGTGGACAAACTCCACTTATCCGCAAAATGCCTAAAATGCGTGGTTTTACTCATCCTTTTGCTAAGCAAAAATCTTTCCAAGTTATCAACTTGAGTGATTTAGAAGCAACATTCAACGATGGCGACACAGTAACAGTTGAAATTCTTTTTGAAAAAGGTCTAATCAGTAAACTAAACAAAGCTGTAAAACTACTTGGACATGGTACACTTTCAAAAAAACTAGAAATAGATGTTGATGCTGCTACGCAAAGTGTGTTTACAGCAGTTGAAAAAGCTGGTGGTAAAATTACAGTAGTGACTGCTGCAGAAGCAGAATCAAAAGAATAAGAAAAAATAATTCACATCCATGTTTCAAAAACTAAAACAAGTTTGGCAATCAAAAGATCTAAGAAATAAGATCTTTTTTGTCATTGCTATCCTAATATTCTATCGTGTACTTACTCAAATTTCACTTCCAGGTGTAAATTTAGAAAACTTAAGCCGTATATTCCAAGCAAATGAATTCCTAAGTTTATTTAGTCTACTAACAGGTGGTAGTGCTGAAAATTTTTCAATCGTCTTAATGGGGCTTTCACCATACATCAATGCTTCCATTATCGTTCAGTTACTAACTGTAATTGTCCCCTACTTTGAAAATCTATCAAATGAAGGCGATCAAGGCAGACAAAAATTAAACAGTATTACACGTTGGTTAACATTGCCATTAGCGTTCGTTCAATCTTACGGGATGATCGTTCTATTAAACTCACAATCACAGCTACCAATTATTGAAAACGTAGGCGATCCAAAAGTCATTTTACCAATCATGCTAACAGTGACGGCTGGTACAGTTTTATTAATGTGGCTAGGTGAATTAATCAGCGAAAAAGGAATTGGTAATGGTATCTCACTAATTATCTTTGCAGGTATCACCGCTTCAATTCCAGGACAAATGGCGCAAAGCTTAGCATTAGCTACAAGCCAGCCAGAGCAACTAATACCACTACTAGTAATGATCGTTATCACCATAGTGTTAGTAGTCTTAACTATATCAATTACTGAAGGTTACAGAAAAATTCCAGTAACATACGCAGGCCAAGGTGCTCGTGGTCAACTTTCAATGATACCAATTCGCGTAAACCAAGCAGGTATGATCCCTATCATCTTTGCTGTAGCTTTAATTAGCTTCCCTACGCTACTTTCTCAAATTCTTCAAAAAGCTAGTATCGAAAGTCTTCAAGGGGTAAGTAATTTCTTCTTAACATATTTCGCAGTTAACAGCCCGCTTTACTTAATATGTTACTTCATCCTAATTCTAGGATTCACATCATTCTACGTTAGCATTACATTCAAACCTGAACAAATAGCAGAGAATATCCAAAAACGTGGCGGCTACATTCCTGGCATTCGCCCTGGTAAAGCAACCTCAGATTTTATCGGAAAAATATCTATGCGCTTGAGTCTGTTTGGTGGTTTGTTCATTGCTATCATTGCTTTGATTCCAACACTAGCACAACAAGGTCTAACAGCCGCTGTAGCTAGTACAGCTCCAATTATCATCAGTGGTGCCGGTATCATCATCATCGTAGGTGTAGTACTTGATCTTATCCGTCAAGTAAACTCACAATTGATCATGCATGATTACAGCAAATTGATGTAATATAGATACACAATACAAGTTAAACCTTTTAGCATAATGGATTATCTATTCTTTGGCATTCAAGGCTCTGGTAAAGGAACTCAAACTCGTCTATTAGAAGAACAATACGGTTTCCCAGTTTTTGAAACAGGCGCTGAATTACGCAAAATCGCTGCAAGCGACTCAGAATTAGGTAGAAAAGTTAACGAAATAATTTCAGCAGGACACCTAGTACCAACAGAAATAGTCATTGAAATAGTTGAAAACTTCCTAAATGAAAATAAATCTGCAAAAACAATTTTATTCGATGGCATTCCCCGAAGTGCAGATCAACAAGAACTTTTAGATAAGCTACTTAAAAGTCATGATCGAGAAGTAACTGCTATTCATATTAAACTAGATGAAGCAGCGGCTACTAATCGCTTACAACTACGTGGACGTAACGATGACACACCAGAAGGAATTAAAACCAGAATTCAAACTTTCTACGATAAAACTGAGCCACTATTAGCGATCTACCGCAATGCCAACAAACTAATGGAAGTTAATGGTGACCAAACTGTTGAACAGGTATATAGTGATCTTAAAAGTAAGCTAGAGTTAGAATAGTTGTACTTTCATAATCAAAGATATTAACAGTACATTAATCATGTTGATTCATATAAGATATTTCGAAAAGAGTGTTCAAAAAGTAGTAGATAGTAGGCAAAAAATAAAAAGTAAAGTGAGACGTACTAAAGCGTACGGCGAACTGCTTTTTGTTTTTTAACGACCTAGATACTATTTTTTCAACACTCTTCCAATGATCATCACGAAAGACGAAAAAGCAATAAAATCAATGCAAGAAGGGGGGCGCATTCTTGCAACCATCTTAAATGAACTAAAAAAGATTTGCATTCCTGGTAAATCAACTTTAGATATCGACAAAAAAGCGAGAGAACTTTTCAATGAATTAAATGCAGTACCATCATTTTTAGGATATCGCGGATTTCCCGCTAGTGTCTGTACAGCAATAAACGAAGAGGTTGTTCATGGAATACCGCATGGTCAACAAATAATCAAACAAGGAGATATAGTAAGTGTAGATTGCGGTGTACTCTATAAAGGCTACCATACCGATAGCGCATTCACGATCTGTGTTGGAAATTGCAGCCCAGAAGCAATAAGGCTAGTTAAAGAAACTGAAGCAGCATTGTGGGAAGGTATCAAACAGGTAAAACCAGGAAACACCATCGGCGACATAAGTCATGCAATCTATCAGCACCTAAGAAATCACAATATAACCGTAATAGATGATTTAGTTGGACACGGTATCGGAAAAGAACTACACGAAGCACCACAAGTACCAAACGTTGGCAAAAAAAATCAAGGCCCAGCACTAAAACCAGGAATGACTATCGCAATTGAACCAATAACTTGCCTAGGTAAAAACAGAATTGTTACCATAGAAGACGACTGGACAATCGTTACCGCAGACAATTCCCTAGCCTGCCAACAAGAACACACCGTCTTAGTCACCAAAAGCGGCTACGAAGTACTTACAGTTTTATAAAACTTTTTGATATTCGCGTGCAAACGCGAA
>CAYLRB010000003.1:0-6469 GCA_964386265.1 uncultured Candidatus Peribacteria bacterium
GCATGTATTAGACACACCGCCAGCGTTAATCCTGAGCCAGGATCAAACTCTTCATGCAAAATTTTTGAAGAGTTCTGTTCAATTTAATGAACGTGAACCTAACTTAAAAAAGAAAAAAAACGAAACCGGAATCGGTTTCTGTAAGTCTTGTTTTTAGTCGGTGACTTACGGTCCGACTTAAAAGAATAGACAGAGTAACTTGACTCTCTGCTATAAACTGAATGTTAAGGAGCTTTTTTCGTTTCCAGCTGAGGAAAGAGACTGGCCAATAAAAGGCTGCTTTTCCTGCTGAAAGCTTACGTATCTTATCAATAAAGATCAGAAAGTCAAACTTTTTTTAGACTTTTTTTTAGGAAACATTTTACAAAGTCGAAAATGGCGGTTTTATAAACATTAATAAGAAATCGTAAATCTTGGTTTTATCGCATTTGCACTTGCCTTAATAAGATTTACTTTCTTCTTTAGGCTGGGCTGTGGTAAACTGTTTTGTGTTTTAGTATTATTCAAAATCAATATTAATATGACAATTCAAACAGGTTTAACTGGACAAAGTTCACAGAGCGGTGGCGCTGGAGGTTTTGATCCAATTCAGAATACAATTCTAGTTCCAACTGTAATCGAACGGAGTCACGAGGGTGAACGAGCTTACGATATATATTCGAGGTTATTAAAAGATAGAATTATTTTTCTAGGTAGTGGTATAGACGACCGTGTAGCTAATAGTATTATCGCCCAATTGCTTTTCCTTGAAAAAGAGAACCCAAAAAAAGATATTACAATGTACATCCAGAGTCCCGGCGGTCATGTTACTGCGGGTTTGGCAATTTATGACACTATGCAACTTATTAAGCCCGATGTAGCTACTGTTTGTATAGGATTAGCAGCAAGTATGGGTGCTGTATTGCTGACAGCCGGCGCAAAAGGCAAGCGATTCTGCCTACCTCACTCGGAGGTTATGATTCACCAGCCACTGGGAGGTACTCAGGGGCAAGCTTCGGATATCCACATACATGCTAAGCATATTATTAAAACAAAAGACATTTTGAATGGAATAATTTCAAGACATACAGGTCAGAAAGTTGCCCAAGTAGAGAAGGATACTGATCGTGACAACTTCATGAGCGCAGAGGAAGCTTTGGCCTATGGATTAATTGATAAAATTATTTCTAAAGGTGAAGAAATAAACACTTAAGAGAGTGTTGAATAAAATCTGCTTATGTAGTAAATCTGTTGTAAACTTTTTTATTCAACACCCTAACTAAACCCGAATGCAAAAACGCAAAGTTATAATTGTCGGCTCTGGAATTGCAGGCTTGCATGCGGCGCTTAAATTGGCTGATAAATTTAGTGTGACATTAGTTACAAAAGCCGAGCTTACTAACTCAAATAGCCGCTGGGCGCAAGGAGGTATTGCCGCAGTGACTGACGGCATTGACAGCTTCGAGGAGCATGTAGAAGACACCCTAAAAGCTGGCGTATATCATAATAATGTTGAGGCAGTTAAATTAATGGTTGAGCGGGGGCCAGCTGTGCTAGATGAATTAATTAAAATGGGGGTTGAATTTGCCAGAGGAAATGACGGAGAGCTTTCTTTAACAAGGGAAGGGGGGCACGGCAAAAGAAGAATTGCATACAAAGGTGATATAACTGGTCTAGAAATTGAAGAAAAACTTGCTCAAGAATTAAGACAAAATGGGAATGTTGAAATAATTGAAGGTGCATTTGCGGTTGATTTGCTTGTGTCTAAAAATGAATGCAAAGGTGTATTGTTTTGGCACAACAACACGCTACATGAAAGTTTGGCCGATGAAGTAATTTTGGCAACAGGCGGCCTAGGCAGAATATATAGGTATACAACCAATCCGGCCATTGCAACTGGTGATGGTTTTGCGATGGCATACCGAGCTGGCGCATTGGTATTAGACATGGAGTTTGTGCAGTTTCATCCTACTGTTTTTGTGGCACCTGATGGATCTAATTTGCTTTTATCTGAAGCTTTAAGAGGTGAGGGCGCGATGATTGTGGATGAAGATGGAGCAAGATTCATAGATGAACTTGCTCCACGTGATGTAGTTGCGCGTGCAATTTTTTTAAAGAATAAAACGGGTCAATCGTTTTTAAAAATGGCTAATCTCCCGGAGGAATTAATCAGTGAACGCTTCCCGTATATTTACCAGAGTTTGCAAGGATTTGGCTATAATCTAGCAAAGGATCTAATTCCTGTGCAGCCAGCCGCACATTTCAGCTGTGGTGGTGTTAAAACAGATCTAAGTGGAAGAACTAGTATAAGAGGTTTGTATGCTTTCGGCGAGGTTGCTTGTACTGGTGTACACGGGGCAAATAGACTTGCTAGTAATTCACTTCTGGAGGCTATGGCAATGAGTGTCGAGATAGCGGAATTGCTACTGTCGGACGATGCAAATAATTTAGAAGAAACTAGCTCGCCTTTTGAAAATGCCAACGATTGGGATAGCGCAATTAAAATTTTGCAGAGTATTGACCAAGAAAATTTTCTTACATTGATAAGTAAAACCGTAAAAGACACTCAGGAGTTAATGCAAGAGAATGCCGGCGTTGAAAGAAGCATTGATTCGCTAAAAACAACATTTGCCGAATTAATGTCAATCGAAGAAAGCTTGATTGGTGCTTGCAGAGGTGATTTTACAGTTGACTCTTCAAATAATGACAAAAATGACATCCGTTTATTTTGGGAAGCATTGAATATCGTACAAACATCGTTGCTTATTGTGGAAGCAGCAATGCAACGGCCTAATTCGCTAGGTTGCCATCAAGTTAATTAGGCAAGTTATAATTAGAACGCTAGATTTCGGCTAGTCTACTTTCTAGATCGGCTTCTTCTAGTGCTTGAATAACTGCGTCTAAGCGACCATCAAGTACTCCTAAAAGGTTGTTCCAGCTAACTTTTATTCGATGATCCGTGATACGGTCTTGCGGGAAGTTATATGTTCGAATTTTTTCAGAACGATCACCGCTACCAATTTGAGCCAGCCTTTGCTCCCCAAGCTCTTTTGCCCTCTTTTCTTCTTCTAATGCATATAGTCGTGAACGTAAAACGCTCATGGCGCTAAGTCTGTTTTTTGTCTGTGATCTCTCATCTTGACAGGTAACAACTAGACCTGTTGGAAGATGGGTTATCCTTATGGCTGAATCTGTTGTGTTAACATGTTGACCACCAGCTCCAGATGCTCTGTAGGTATCAACTTTTAAGTCTTGTGGATTTATATCGATATCAACCTCTTCTACTTCTGGCAAAATTGCTACTGTTGCAGCTGATGTATGTATTCTACCTTGTGTCTCTGTGGTTGGAACCCTTTGAACTCGGTGAACGCCACTTTCGTACTTCATTTTTCCGTAAACTTTGTATCCGTCTAGTTTAAATATTATCTCTTTGTAACCTCCGGCTGTTCCATGATTTTCATTGATCATTTCCATTTTCCAGCCTTGGTCTTCGGCGTATCTCATATACATTCTTGCTAAATCTCCGGCAAACAAAGAGGCTTCGTCACCACCTGTACCCGCTCGTATTTCTACGATACAGTTTTTGGCATCGTTTGGATCTGTTGGTACCAAAGCTTTTTGGGCTTCCTTTTCAATTTGTAAAATTTGTTCTTCTGCCTCAGCCAATTCAGCTTCGGCTAATTCG
This sequence comes from uncultured Candidatus Peribacteria bacterium, assembly GCA_964386265.1. Taxonomy (GTDB): domain Bacteria; phylum Patescibacteriota; class Gracilibacteria; order UBA1369; family UM-FILTER-41-14; genus CAYLRB01. The sequence continues at coordinate 3,665 of CAYLRB010000003.1, forward strand.
CGGAATTCTGGATCTGACTCGGGATCATTAAGGATTTGTTCTGCATCATTTTTTTGCTGGGTATACTTTTTTAAATTTAGATAAATTTCTACTTTTGGCAAAATATCTGCCCTTCTTTTAATTAGTTTTTGATACTTGGATTGATCAGAAAGGATTTCGGGATCGGCAATTTGTGTATCTATATCGGTTAGTTCTTCTGAAAATTTTGCTAATTTTTCAATCATATTTGATGTAGAGAAAAGATTCTTGGAATGTTTGCTAGATCATTATACATAAAACCTTTTAAACCAAAAGTGGATTTAGCTAGTTCTTGGATTTTTGAGGCTTGTTTATAGCCAATTTCACAGATTATATTTGTAAATTTAACGTTTTTAGACTTTATTTGGTTAAATAGAGTTGCGTACAACTGCATTCCATCTTCGTTGTCGCTATAGAGCGCCAGTTCAGGCTCGTACTGTTGTGTTTCTATTGCCATTTCGTTGATTTCGTTGCGTCCTATATAAGGTAAATTTGCCAAAATATAACCAAATGTAGAGCTGGAGGGAAGTTTAGTGAGCAAATCAGACTCAATAAATTTAATTTTGTCTGCCACTTTGTGATATTCGGCATTTTTGCTTGCTACTGTTAAAGCTTTTGAGGAAATATCAAGGGCTGTAATTGTAGCATTTTGCAGTTCTAGAGCGGAGGTAATTGCTAGTATGCCCGATCCTGTTCCAACATCAAGAATGTCGATCTGTTTTTTTGAGTTTGTGCACGCTTTTTTGAGAAGTTCAATGATCTGCTCGGTTTCTGGACGGGGAATTAGAACATCAGGAGTTACAGAGAACTGATGACCAAAAAACTCTTTTTTGCCCAATATATAGGCTACGGGTTCACTATTAATACGCCTTTTGCAATATTGCTTGTACAGTTCTTGCTCTTTCTCGTTTAATAAACGTTCCGGGTTTAGAATAAACTCGGCTGCATTAATTTTGAGAATTTCCTTTAAAAAGAGCTGCTTTTCGCTGCGCGGAATAGTTGGGTAGAGAGATTGTAAATTTAAGAGTTTCATGGAGTTATTATCATACAAAAAGCCACCCTTAGCTTTGCGGCTTTGGGCGGCTTTAAGGAACAAGAGCTATATTAATAGAAACGTTCTGCTCTGCGCTTACCACGATAGTAATCACGCATGATTGCTTCTTGGCGAATACGCATTTTAGTTTTTGCACGTTTGAAATGTTTTTTCTCACGAGCTACTACTAATTTATGAGAACGTTGTAGGAGTTTTTTAAAACGAGATAACATCCGTTCGAAAGATTCCTTTGGGTCGCGATAAACTTTTACCAACATATGATCTTTGGAAATTTACTTAATGCAGAGGGATAGTAATAGCTGAAGGGACGATTGTCAAATAGATTTTATTTAATTGTTGTTAACAGCAACTTGTTGGGCTCGTGGCTCATAAAATTCTTTGCGAAAACTCTCAAAAAGACGTTTTAAAAGAGACTGTTGTTCATGAGAAATCGGCAAGTTGTTGATTTCTTTAAGTTGTGTAATCTCTACGGGTCTCAGTATTACTTTTAACCAATTTAAAAATATTGCACAGCTTGGATTATGTTTTAATAAATCTGGCCAAGTATCTTTTTTGTCTGGTAAAGTTAGTAGATAACGCAGGAACATTGTCTTGGTTAGCAAGTTCAGGCTAGCTGCATTTGTTGTTAATTGTTCTGTGCCGCCATTAGTGCACATTTGCTGAATTGGGTTGATAACTTTCTGTAAACTTGAAAACAAATTTTGTAGTTTGTTGTATAACTTATCTCCGTCTTGGTGTGCTGCATCATGAAACTGGCCAAGCGTATGTTCTAATATTTCTTTACTTGTACCACAAATTACACAGGCGGTTCCATAAGCTGACATATTTGTTGCGCCATCGACTCCAAAATTTGGATTAAATTGACCAATGACCATATCTGGACGGCCGGTGGGGTTAATAAGTAAGTTGCCGACAAGGGGGATCTCCTTAAAACGATCTGGTAAATGGGCGTTAACCGTACCATTATTCAAAAGTTCTGTTATTGTATCAGTTAGTAGTTGGCGGTAATTTTGGTCCTCTGATTGTGTGACAGGCGTAATAAAGAAGATTGTGCGGCAAGCAACTTTTTCTTCTTGCCCTTCTTTTAGCTCTTCCACGTTCAGCAGCCTAAGTGGTACGAGTCGATAGGTTACCGTAACTTTTGGATAACTTTCTTCAATCCTTAATGCATTATTAAGGTGATCCTCTATTATTTTAGCAACTTTTGCGCGGTCGAGGTTAAATTTTGCTAACTCAGTCATTTTACGCTTGGCTTCCTCGTCTAAATCACGTAAAACTAGGTAATCATAGGCATATTCTGCAACGTTTAGCATGCCAAAGAAGTGCATTAAAAATACATAAACCAGCATGGACTCGTCAGTTATTTCTTCTAGTTTTTGCTGTTTGCTGGTTGATTTTTTAAGGGTAGCCAAATTGTCCAATCTATCTGCGAATTTAACTTTAAATGCGTAAATAACGGCTAAAGCTGCTTCTTGTTTAGTTAATCCATCTGTTTCGTAGTTTTGAAGGACGTTAGTAGCGCGATGCAGAAGATCGACAACGGCGGTTGTGCGATCATCGCTGGATTTACAACAGAGGTCAAGTGCGACTCGCATGGCCTTGGGTTGGTCGATAGCTAGTTTCTCGATTTGTTGATAATATTCATCCTTGTAGGTTTTTTGCACATCGGAACGTTCAAGCTTATCTTTGCCTAAATAGGATGAGAGAAACTTGCTTTTGTGAAGATCTTCAAA
>CAYLRB010000003.1:6569-36157 GCA_964386265.1 uncultured Candidatus Peribacteria bacterium
CAGGCCAGTAATTCTACACCTGTTTTTAATTTTGACAACAATAAGTCACCTCGAGGTGACTTATATATCTAAACTGTCCCCTACACTCTTGGCGTGACTTTGGATAAATTTGCGGCGCGGTGGAACTTCTGGGCCCATTAATGTGTCAAAAATTTTGTCTGCAAATTCAGCATCCTCAATAGTTACACGTTGCATTAGTCGAGTTGCAGGATCCATTGTAGTTTCCCATAGCTGTTCTGGATTCATCTCACCAAGACCTTTGTAACGCTGGATACCAGGGGTAGAATTAGCAAATTCGTTAGTCAAAATTTCTTCTTTCTCTTCTTCATTGTATGCGTACAAGACCTTTTTACCATGAGATATTTTATACAGTGGTGGTTTTGCCAAATAGAGATACCCACCTTCGATTAGAGAGAGGAAGTGGCGATAAAACAAGGTTAGCAATAAGGTGGCAATGTGAGCACCATCGACATCGGCATCCGTCATGATCACAATCTTGTGGTAACGGAGTTTACTTAAATCAAAGCTGTCACCGATACTAGTACCCAATGCAATAACTAGTGATTTGATTTCATTGTTTGAAAGTATTTTATCCAAGCGCGCTTGCTCAACATTTAGGATTTTACCTCTTAAAGGTAAGATTGCTTGTGTTTGGCGATCTCGACCTTGTTTAGCTGAACCACCCGCTGAATCCCCTTCCACTAGGTAAAGCTCCGAATTTTCTGGTGATCGACTTGAACAGTCGGCCAATTTGCCTGGAAGTGTCATGCCCTCAAGGGCACCTTTACGAATTACCGTGTCGCGAGCTGCTCTTGCTGCGGCGCGCGCGCGCGCCGCTAACAGTGACTTACTAATAATTGAGCGACCGTCGTTGGGGTTTTCTTCTAAATATTCTTGTAGTGCTTCACTAAAGACTGTGTCAACTGCTGAGCGCATTTCGGCATTACCAAGTTTACCTTTTGTTTGCCCTTCAAACTGTGGCTCCGAAAGTTTAACTGATACTACAGCTGTAAGACCTTCGCGTACATCGTCCGATGTTAAGTTCTCATCCTTTTCCTTAAGAATTTCTTTAGCACGAGCATAGTTATTTAAAGTACGTGTTAAAGCTGTACGGAAACCGGTAAGGTGCATCCCCCCTTCTTTTGTGTTGATGTTGTTAGCAAAGCTGTACACATGCTCTTGGAAATCTTCCGTATACTGTAAAGCAATTTCAATGATTCCTTCGGGTGCTTCTTTTTCAATGTAGCAAACTGTACTAAGTGTTTTTTTACCTTTATTTAGATGTTGGACGTACGACTTTAAGCCACCTTCAAAGTAGAATCGTTGCTTTTGGCCAGTGCGCTCATCTAGCAAAGAAATTTGCACCCCTTTTGTAAGGTAAGCTTGCTGGCGGATTCTTGTAAGAATAGTTTTGAAATCGAATTCAACTACTTCAAAAATCGTGGGATCAGGATAGAATAGTATCTCAGTTCCTGTACTATCTGTCTCTCCGATAACTTCTACATCTCCGACTGGATCACCAGTGTGATATTCTTGACGATGAACTTTGCCATGACGTTGAACAGTAGCTACTAACTTGGTAGAAAGGGCATTTACAACTGAGCTACCTACACCATGTAGGCCCCCAGAGACTTTATAACCGCCACCACCGAATTTACCACCGGCATGAAGTACGGTTAATACAGTTTCAAGCCCTGTTTTTCCTGTTTTTTCATGTCGATCTACGGGAATACCGCGCCCATCATCTTTTACGGATAAGCCGCCGTCTGATTGAACTGTAATATCAATATTTCTACAGTGGCCTGCCATAGCTTCATCGATGGAATTGTCGACGATCTCCCAGATTAAGTGGTGTAAGCCGCCAACATCAGTTGTACCAATATACATTCCGGGTCGTTTGCGAACTGCCGCTAGCCCTTCGAGTACTTGAATGTCCTTGGCACTATATTCACCTTGTTGTGCTTGAGGATTTGGGTTCATAAATTTTGCTTTTTATTTAACTGACAAGCAGTTTAGCAGGCTTTAGTCGATTAGGCTACTAAAATTTTACCCCCCTAAAGTAGCTCTAAAAATGCGCACTTCTGCGTCGTCTGCACGATTTTCTCCTTAAATTCCATCATTTTCAGAGCTTCTTAAAGCGAAATTTTTTCTAAAAGTTTCTGTAATTCCGGGTTGTCGGCATCTAGTTTTTCAAGTTTGTATTCCAGCCTCTTTTTTAGATCTCTTGTTTCTTTTTTAGTTGATAAATTTTCTATTTTTGCGTCAATTATTTGATAGTAAGCTGCGTCATCAGTTTGAGACAGCTCCACCGCTGGTAACCAGTAGTAATCTAGGTCGCCTTCTGAAAATATTCTATAACCTAATGGGATTAAGGCTTGCTGGATTGGAATGTAGACAGAATCTTTTTCTAAATTCATATAAAGTCTTAACCAATTTATGTACGGAGCTTTAAGCACTTTGCTATTTTGGGTCAGTAATTTGTCTATTTGTGTTTTAAATTTTTCAAGTTCATTTTTTGCAGCTTCTGGATCTTCCAAATTTAGATACTCTCGTGCAAGATCGATACTTTGGGAGAGCTGTTTTAACTCTTTTAGATATCTCTTTTGTGGGTTAAAAATGAGTTTGTTTATTATTGGTAATCCATCAAAGAACAGATGGCTTTCGCCAGCAAATTTCAAAGCAGTATTGTCATCGATGTAACTAGTGTCATCAATTTTTTGATAGTTTATTATGCTATTTTTCTGTTGTTCGGCTGATAAGTCTTTGATAAATGCTTTTTGAGGATCAAGTTCTGTGTGCACAAAATGATCTCCGGGAGTTAGCATTGCTGTTGTAGGTTTATCGCCAGTGTGGTTTCCAATACTTACGTAGCCGTTAAGAACTTTTACTTCCGTTGTTTTTGTTTCTGGATCAAATCCCAAGACGAAGCGAGTAAAAGGCCCTGGTTGCGCTGAGATTTTATTTGTCTGAAGATAGCTAGAAAATTCCGTGTATCTTGCGTCGACAAGTAGTTCCCCAGTTAAGAGTCGAGCATGGATGATTTCCTTATCGAGTTCTACTAATTTAGTTTCCGATCCGGTAGTTGAGCTAATAAAAAAATCACCGTTTACTATAAATATGTTTGGTTTTAACGTTTTAAAGTATCGCGGAGTAACACCTAGGGCATTAGATTGCCATTTGTCATCCGTTTCAGCTTTAATTTGATAGCTAGAATTATCTTCAGGCAAACTTAGTAATTTTGCGTCTTTTTCAAGTAAATTTTGATTCTGGAACAACAATTCTAGTGTAAGTGCTCCAACTAAGCATGCTACTGCTATTAAAATAGTGAACAAAATCGTTTTTTTCGCCATTGTATAGACAATAAATCTTATAAGTATAGCACAATTTGATCGACTAGGGTATAGTTCGTTTGTTAATTAAATACAAATATATGTTGAATACTAACCTAAGGTTATTTAAAAAGTGCATCTTTGTCAGTCTTGCATTGTTACTTGCTGTATTACCGCTTGTAGCAAAGGCTCAAAGCTGGCCTGATCAAGTTGAGAATTACGCAGAAGAGAGTGGTTTATCAGAGGTTATTACTGCAGGAACGAGCTATACTGACCCAATTACTAAGATTGAGTTTGCATGTTTACTAGCTACAGGAGCCAATATTACTGAATCATCTAGTAAAACTACTTTTGCTGATATTTCTACAGATAAAAATTATTGTGCTAACGAATTGTCGCAGCGTGGCTACTTGTACTTCACTGGTACAAATCCAAACTTCGGGGCGGGTGAGACATTACAATTCTGGTCTGGGCTAAGCTTAACAATGCGCTATTTTGGTTATTACGACAATTTTGTGCGTAACCCTGAGGAATTTGAGAAGCTGCTTCCTGGTCTGAGTGCAAGTGCATTTTACGCTGAGACTTTGTCTAGAGCACTGGAATTAGGCATTTTTGATCCTACTGCACAAGACTATGCACCTACCCGCAAGTTGACTCGTGCGGATGCAGTTTATGCTGTAGCGATTATGCAAGCGTTAGATTCAGCATTATATGGTGATGGTTCTGAATTTGAATTGCCAACTGGCGGAAGCGGTATTGGAGCTGAATATCTAGACGAAGGCTTTTTGATTTTTGAAAACACGAATTTTCCAATTTTAGCAGATGTTTACGAGCGAATTGTCACTGATTACCTTGATCAGGATAAAATTGATAGCAAGCAGTTGATTTACGGTGCAATTCGAGGAATGACATTGGCATTAGACCCCTACTCTGTATTTTTTGATCCGCAAGAGCTAGCCGGTTTTGACCAATCTGTGAATGGAGAATTTACCGGTATTGGTGTATCTTTAAATATTAGCGACAGCAACCAATTGGAGATTATTAGTCCACTTAGCGGTTCACCTGCCGAAAAAGCCGGTTTAAAATCCGGAGATATCATCATCAAAATTGATGATTACGCAGTCAACGAAGAGTCTACAATTGAAGATGCAATTGATAGAATTGGCGGCAAAGAGGGCACGAGCGTTAGTTTGACAATTTCACGAGGCAGCCAGCAGTTGACTTTTAAAATTACGCGTTCGGTTATTAAGCTGCCAGAGGTGGAAGTTACTGAATCAAATTCTGTTTTGACTGTTAAAATTCATACATTTGGCGACAATACTGGTTCTCTTTTACGATCGGAGTTGAAGAAAAGGGATTTAACAAAAATAAAAGGTGTTATTGTTGACCTTAGAAACAATCCGGGTGGATTTCTTGATACAGCTCTAGAGATCGCAGAGTTATTTTTACCAAATGGCAGCGTGGTAACAAAAGTTCAAGGGCCAGATATTTATGAGACTGTAAAAACAGATTCTGAACCTCTTATTAATAATGTTAAAGTAGTTGTCCTAGTTAATGGCGGTTCGGCTTCTGCCTCTGAAATTTTAGCAGCGGCTCTGCAATACAATCTTAAAGCTACTGTAGTTGGTGAGCAAACATATGGAAAAGGAACTGTACAAGATGTTATACGCTACAGCAACAATTCAGCATTTAAGTATACAATCGCACAATGGCTAACTCCTGATGAAAAAACTATTCATCAGCTAGGGATCACACCAGATGTTAAAGAAGCTGACCCGATTAAGCAGGAGAGTAAAGCTAAGGAATTAGTTGGCGGCTAGTTATTCGCGCTAAGGCGCGAAATTTGCGATCCCTAGTGCGCAAGCGCGGAACCTATATGCTACTTTTTAACACTCTAAAGCTACGCTTTTGTTTTTTAACGACAAAAATCCCAGAGCCTCCACTACGCTTCGGCTCTATCAGATGGTTTGGTAGTAATAATCTGATCCTCAGTATATGAAGCGATTACCTGGATTGCTACATGTTTGTTACCAGCAAAGAACAGCCCTTGCCCAACTCCGCTATTTAAAAGCAGATACCGTTCGCCTTCTGTAAGATTAAAGATGCTGGTCAATAACTCAATTGCCGATGGAGATTGCTTTAAAAGTAGCTGTAATGACGAGTTTGTAATGATCGGCTTACCGTATTGGCTTTTCAGAAAATCTTCAACATCTTGTGTAATTGTTGTAACACCTAAATAATATTTACGTGCACGTTTTACTAAACCGTACAAGAATCTGGCCGAGTCATTGTACTGCATCATTGTCCATGCCTCATCAATAACAAGTATACGTCGTTTTAGCTCGCTTCGAACCTGATTCCAGATATAGTTCAATATAATGTACATGGCGATTGGACGAAGTTGATCTTCAAGATCGCGGATACAGAATACTACTAAGTTGTTGTTCAGGTTAACGTTTGTTGGTTTATTGAAAATACCGCTATAGGTTCCTGTTGTATATTTTTCTAATTTTTGGGCCATTGTTTCTGCACCTGCTACTCCTTTTAGGATTGCATGAAGGTCTTCCATGGTAGGAGGTTCAATATTGGAGGGGTCTAAGACATCCATTGTGATACCTTTTAGCGCGTAAACATCAATAAGTGCCTTGTCTAACAAACCTTCTTCCAGTGGTGTTATTTCACCAAACATCAGTTTTAATAAACCTTGTAGACTAATGACGTTTGATCTAAGTAGATCACCGGGTTTGAGTTGTTCATCTTTTAACGGTTTTGGTAGGTCAAATGGATTAATGCGGCGATCTGCATTTAAAGAAACGCGCAAATAACTACCTCCGACTGTGGTTGCCAACTCTTCATATTCATTTTCCGGATCGATTACGATTACATCGCTACCGACCATGAGGCTGCGAAGAATTTCAAGTTTAACTGCATAAGATTTACCGGCACCAGACTTAGCGAATACAACGGAATTAGCGTTTTCAAGCTTAAAGCGGTCGAAAATAATCAAACTTTCGTTGTGGCGATTTAGACCATACAAAATCCCCTCGTTCGTTGTTAAGTCACTAGATGTGAATGGAAAAGTAGTTGATAGTGGCGAAGTGTTCATATTGCGCTGCACTTCAATTTCGTCCAGTGCCAAAGGCAAGGTTGAATTAAAGGCCTGTTCTGCCCTTAAATCGGCGCGGCGAGTTAAGATGAGCTTACCACCTAGCAAAGATTCCAACTGTTTTGTGGTTTTTTCTAGTTCTGCTTCAGTTTTGGCATAGACTGTAATATACATACCAAATTGAAAGAATTTTTCCTGTCCACGCTGAATTTGAGTACGCAAACTTTCTGCATCTTCTAATTGCGTTTCCAGTTGCGGATCTCGCACATGGCCTTTTTCTTGCTCAATACGCATTGATGATTGCATTTGTGCAACTTTGCGTTTTAAAACTTTCATTATTTTGGCCGAGTCGATTGGATAGATAAACTGAGCAATATCCATTGTTACATCAAAGTTAACTAATGGATTTAGCCAATTTGTGTCTAGGTAGCGAGGATAACTGTAAACAAAGAAGCTACGGCAATATTGACCGCCCAACCTCATTAGATCAGGGTAAATCTCCATGGCCGATGGTGCAATTAGATCCTTGATTGTTGCCAATCCCTGATTATAGGTTCGCTCTGTTTCGATAATCTGCTTTTTTTCTGCTGCTGTAAGTGAGAGATCGCCAGATTTTTCAACAGGTTTTTCGGTCGCTTTTTCTGTAGCTTTTTCTGTAGCTTGGGGTGTACTAACTACAGGCACTGCTGAATTTACAGATACAGCTTGATCTGTTGCAATCGGAGCTAGATCTGCCTGCTTTGTTACAGGCTTAGGATGCTTTTTGCTGTACCACTGCTGTAGAGGGCCAAGAACTTTATCTATTAAACCATTTTTTGACTTAGCTGGTGCCTCAACTGTAATTGGCTGAGCAGCTGTAGTGGTCATTGGATCTGGTGCAACTTGATTAATTGGCGCCATGCCGTTGTTAACCGCTACTACAACCTCTTTTTCGCCTATATTCCCTTCGATAACGGCTGCTTGCTGGGGAGTTTGGATAGACTGAGTTGGTATAATTTGGTTTTCGCTCATGATTATTTGCAAATACTAATCTGATTATTATATCACAAGTTTGAGAAAATTTAAAGGATCTTGGGGGATAGTAAGATGGTGAAAGAAGTTAATTTGTTGACAAATTTCTGTAAAGTTATATAATATAAAACCTAGGATTTATCATTGCACATGAAACTAAACTCCTTCTTACCTATAGTTGCATCGTTATTACTTGGATCTTGTGATTCTGTGACAGAACAAGTCAATGAAATTGAGGCTACCAGTGTAAATTTGACGGTTGTTGATTCAGAAATCAAGATTTTACGTACAAATCTAGACGTAATGGAAGTTATAGAAAACGCCGATCTAAAAGCTAAAGCGGAAGGATTAACTATTGTAATTCATACGCACCAAACTTTATTAAATATTTTAAATTCGGGGCGTGATCATAATCGTCCCTGTAGTGAAACTGAATTATTCCAGGCTACTGTGTCATGGGAGATGTCAAAAGGTTTACTCATAAATGGGGCAAATGGACTAGAGGCATTGGGTATGAACCTTGATCCCGCTATAGATAGAATATATGCATTTTCCCCTAACAAGTTTAATAAAATTGTTGAGGATCCATGGAAAAATGTGATTTTGACTTGTACAGACGGATTCCATGGGCACACTATTGCAGAAATGCGGTCTGAGGATAATAGTGCACCCGAATTAGTATTGGGCCCATTATTTTTCAAGTTAGACACTTGTAGTCAGTTTGGGATTTTAGCACATGAATTAGCTCATCTGGCTGGGCAAAGACACCATGACAAAGACCCAAGAGGCGATTTGGCTTACGATATTGGAGATACCGCTTATGATTTATGCATGCAATACCCTAAATAAGCCCTAAACCCTCCTCTCCCGTACGATATTGACACAAAAAGTTATCTTTAGAATCACTTTTTTATTTCGATTATAGATAACTTCAAGACTCCGCTTGCGCTGGTTAGGCTGTTTGCTGTAAACTACCGTCAGTTTTTTATAACTAGCAAATATAAATATGAGTGATCAAGAAAAAGATTTACTAATGGACGACGAGCAAGATAGCAATGAAAATAGTGATGGAGACAGTGGTTCGGAGGATATTCAAAGTGAAGACCATGATGTGGCTGAGTTTGAACAACCACAAATTTTTGGCGAAGAAGATATGAGAGATAGGCTGAGAGACATTCAGATTACTGATGTGATGCAGAAGAACTATCTTAGTTATGCGATGAGCGTAATTGTTGCTCGTGCACTACCTGATGTTAGAGATGGTTTAAAACCGGTACATCGCAGAATTTTGTACGCAATGGATAATTTGGGTTTACGTCCTTCAGCAAAATTCAAGAAATCGGCAAATGTGGTGGGGGAAGTACTTGGTAAATACCATCCGCATGGAGATGCTGCTGTTTATGAAGCTATGGTGCGTTTAGCTCAAGACTTTTCGGTTAGATACCTATTGGTTAATGGTCAAGGTAACTTTGGTTCGATTGATGGAGATAATGCAGCGGCCATGCGTTACACAGAATCTAAATTACATAAAATTGCTGAAGAAATGTTGGCGGATATTGATAAAGATACTGTTAACTTTAGAGACAACTATGATGGTTCCCAGCGTGAGCCGGTTGTTTTACCAACTCGTGTTCCGCAAATTTTGCTAAATGGAGGTATGGGTATTGCTGTGGCGATGGCTACTTCAATTCCACCCCACAATCTTACAGAAGTAATGGATGCGTTTATCTGTTTGATCGACAATCCTGAGTCTACAATTGATGATTTCATGCAGTATATTAAAGGGCCTGATTTTCCAACGGCTGGTATTATTTACGGATCTGAAGCTATTAAAAATATGTATGCTACGGGTCGTGGCGGTATAGTAGTAAGGGCCAAAACGAGAATTGAAGAATCTAAAGGTGGTCGTTACCAGATTATTGTTGATGAAATACCGTATCAGGTAAATAAGGCTAATTTAATTAGCAAGATGGCTGAATTGGTGCGAGATAAAAAAATTATGCAAATTAGCGATATCCGTGATGAATCGAACCGCGAAGGAATCCGGGTTGTAATTGAGCTGCAAAAAGGAGCTTATCCTAAAAAGATTTTGAATCAGTTGTTTAAAATGACTGCCCTGCAGACAACTTTCAACATGAACATGATTGCTTTAGTTGATGGCATTCAGCCGCGTTTATTAAATCTTAAACAAATTCTTGAGTACTTTTTAGAGCATCGTAAAGAGGTTGTTCGCCGCCGAACTGAGTTTGAACTTAAAAAAGCAAAAGCTCGTGCACATATTTTGGAGGGTTTAAAAATCGCCCTAGACAATATAGATGCAGTTATTGAAACAATTCGAGCCGCTGAAACTAAAGAGATAGCTCAAACAGACTTAATGGCTAAGTTTCAATTAACTGAGATTCAGGCACAAGCGATTCTAGAGATGAGATTGCAAACACTAGCGGGACTAGAACGTCAAAAAATTGAAGATGAATTAAAAGAAAAGCTCGCACTTATTGCTGAATTAGAAGCTATTCTTGCGGATCCGGCTAAAATTCTAGCCATTATTCGTGAAGAATCTTTGGAAATCAAAGAAAAGTATGGTGATGCTCGACGAACGGAAGTTGTTGAACATGGTGTAAACAACATTTCAAGTTTGGATACAATTCCAAATTCACCGATGATTATTACTTTAACTGAAGCAAACTATATCAAGAGAATGCCACCTAACACTTTCAAAGCTCAAAAAAGAGGTGGGAAAGGAGTTAAAAGTGTCACGACCAAAGATGATGACCAAATAATGGGAATATATAGTGCCATGAACCACGATGATGTTTTGTTCTTCACTGATCGAGGCCGAGTATTTAAAATTAAAGTTTATGAAATACCAGAAGCTGCGCGTGTTGCTAAAGGTCAAGCTATCGTTAATCTGATCCAGCTTGAGAAAAATGAGCGTGTAACATCAGTTTTAGTGATGAAAAATGACAAAGACGCTGCGAAATTCTTAATCATGGGGACTCGCGAAGGTAAAATTAAAAAAACTTCCCTATCAGAATATGATAATGTTCGACGTAATGGATTAATAGCTATCGGGTTAAACGAAAGCGACTCACTGGAATGGGTTAAACCAGTTAATCCAAGCGATGAAATTGTAATGGTAACTAACAATGCTAAATGTATCCGCTTTGATGAAGCTGATGCTCGACCAATGGGACGTAAAGCAACAGGTGTTCGAGGCGTTAAACTTAAGGCTGATGACTTTGTAGTAGAAATGGACGTTGTTTCTGATCGTGAGGCAGCTGAACTGTTAGTTGTCATGGAAAACGGCTTAAGTAAAAGAAGTAAGTTAACAGAATATCGTCAACAAAATCGAGGCGGTACAGGCGTACTAACTGCTAACTTAACTAAGAAAACAGGTAAATTAATCGGAGCGAGGGTTGTTATGCCATCCGAGGCTTCTGATCTAATTGTAGTTTCAAAAACTGGCCAACTAATCCGCCTAAGTGTAAGTGATATTCCATCTCGTAGCCGAGCTACTCAAGGAGTATACGTAATGCGCTTTAAAGATGACGAGGACAAAGTTGTTTCTCTATCCTTGGTACGTGAAATTCCTGAGGATTTAGCTGAAACTGGTGAGCAAGATGGCGAGTCCGCGGAACCAGAGGTTGAAGTTATGGAGCAACAAACATTAGTCGGCTAAGCTAAGCATTTTGAGCGTGAGTGTTGAAAAAGTAGCATCTAGATACAGATTCTCGCTCACGCACAAGGGATCGCAAGTTTCGCGCCTTCGCGCGAATAACCAAAGGTTTTCTAGAATATTTCTGTTACATTTTGAGCGAAGCGAGACTGTAACAGAAATATAACAGAAAACCTTGCGTATTATTGATTTTCTGTTATATTCTCCCAGCAATCCTAGCCGAGGATAAATTCGGTACAATTTAAACTTTTCACATTATGAAAAAAGATATTCACCCACAAGTATACGATGTTGTGTTTCAAGACGCTGGTTCAGGTGCACAATTCATTTCAACTTCAACTACTAAGTCAGATAGAAAAGTAACTATTGATGGAAAAGAGTACTTTGTTATTTTAATGGAGGTTACTTCTGATACTCATCCATTCTTCACTGGTAAACAACGCTTACTTGATGCTGCTGGTCGCGCTGATAAATTTCAAGCAAGACGTCAAAAAGCTGCTGAAATTAAGGCAAAAAATGCTCCTAAGATTGAGGATACTGAAGAAGCTACTGAGGCTGCAGCATAAGCTTTATATAGCTACAAACTGTTATATCAAACCCGTCTCATTGACTTGTGGCGGGTTTTTGGTATAATCGGGGTGTAAGAACTTAAAAAATGAGAAGCATTAACACAGTTCGTGAGCTAATTGAAACTTGTAAGGGAGATGGCTTGTGCGAAAAAGCTCAAGAATTAAAGACAGTTTGTGACAATGTCCGTAATAAAACGGGTATTTGCTTAGATAATGCTCAAGTTTGTAAGCTAGATACTGGTGTTGCAGGGCAGTACAGAATTGGCACCAAAGAAGGGCAAGGCATAAAACTTGATTCAAATTTAGTCTGCGAAGATATTTCAATGTTTACTAACGTGGCAATGCATGAAGCTATTCATGCCATGGTTGATAAAGAGATTGCAGATACCACTGGAGTTAGAACTCATAAAATTGATGATGAGGAAGGTGGTGTAACAGTTTTAGCAAATGTAATAAGTGAGCAACTTACTGGAAAACGGGTTCGTAATACCGCCTATCCAAAAGATGTGCAAAGGGTAACTAGAATGGGGATTATGGATTTGACTTTACTTACAGCATTAAACCAAGTTGCAAAAAAGGTTGGTGCTAATACTAAATTTAAGCAAGCAGCTTAGTAAGCTAAAGCTGCTTGCTTACTGGATTTTAATCGGTAATTGTGTTACAATTAAACTACTTTTTTATTATTTCAAATGCTGGAAAAACTACTTTCGTCGTTTCGCAAAAATCAGGATAAAATTAATGCTTGGCTAACAGACAAACGCAATTTATATGGACTACATCCGTTGTATGCTTCGGTTGATGTTCGTAATGGGGGTTATAAAATAGCTCCAGTAGATACCAATTTATTTCCGGCTGGCTGGAATAATCTATGCCCAAGTTATGCTAAACGAGCTGGTGAACTGTTTAAGGAATATTTTCAAACAAATTTCCCAGATATTTCTTGTTTAGTGATAATCCCAGAAAATCATACACGTAATTTGTTTTATTTTAGTAATGTTTGCCGCTTACAAAGAATTTTGCAGGAAACTGGACTTACTGTTTTAGTGGGATCAATTAATCCTGATATTAAAGAGCAAACAACTTTTGAGACTAGTGAACCGGGTGAGCAGTTGACACTTTTTCCTGTTAAACGGGTAGGTGACCATTTGGAAGTTGACGGAAAACGTGTGTGCAAATTTGTTGTAAATAATGACTTTTCAGACGGTGTTCCAGAACTTCTCCAAGGTCTTGAAAAAAGCATGCTACTTCCTCCTCCTATGATTGGATGGCATCGACGTAAAAAAAGTGAGCATTTTGCAGCATATGATGAATTGATTGAAGAGTTTGCGAATTTACTTGAAATTCCAAGTTGGCACTTTAATTGTCGATTTGACTTCGTAGAGAATGTTGACGTAAATAATGAATCTGACCGCGAAAGAATCGCTGTAGCTGTTGATGAATTAATTGCAAAAGTAAAAGCTGATTATCAACAGTTTGGTATAGATTCTGAGCCTAAAATTTTTGTTAAAAGTGATGCTGGAACTTATGGTATGGCAGTTATGAGTGTTGCAAGTGGTGATGATATTCGCACAATGAATCGCAAAGAGCGCAATAAGATGAGTGTTGGCAAGGGCAACACAGATGTAACAAATTTAATTATTCAAGAAGGAGTTCCAACAACTGATAGGATTAAAGAGTTTATTGCTGAGCCAGTTGTTTATCTAGTAGGTAATAAAGTTGCAGGTGGGTTTTATAGAGTGAATGAAAAACGGGGAGATAACGATAATTTAAATTCAGACGGTATGCGTTTTACCAAACTATGTTTTAATGAAAAGCTTGGTTATGCAAATACATATGCGCCTGATCTAGATTTGGAAGCAATGTCTGAACTGTATAATATGGTTGCTACAATTGCATCTCTTGCAGCAGGTGCAGAGATTAAGAATGTTTTGTCTGAATAAATTTAGAAAATTACAATTATGCGAAATCTCTTTATAACTGATCCTTTGGCAACGATTGATGTTGCTAGTGATACAAGCTCACTTCTAATGATGACAGGCCTAGATCTTGGTCAAGAAATTTGGTTGGCAACACCCGAGGATTTGTTGCAAAAAAAAGAAGGATTGTTTGCGTCGGCCATGAAAGTTAAATCTGTTAGTGACGAAACTGGTTATGAATTAGACGCAGCAGAAGATCTTATGATTTTAGATGGTTTTGATGTTGTTTGGTTAAGAAAAGATCCCCCATTTGACACAAAATATATTTTACACTTGGCGCTTTTTGACCAGCTAGTTGACACAAAAATCTTGTTTGTAAACCAACCAAGTTCAGTGAGAGAACTAAATGAAAAATTGAGTATTTTTTGGTTTCCTGAGTATGCGCCTGAAACTATTGTGACGGGCACACTTTCTAAGGTTAAAGAGTTTTGGCAACAACATGGCGACATTGTTGTTAAAAGTCTAATTGGCTTTGGTGGCGATAGTGTGGAGCGTATTGAAAACTGGGAGGATAGTGAGACAGATGTCACAACCATGCTCGCAAACGGCTATATTATGGCACAACCTTTTTTGCCAGAGGTGTATGATGGTGATCTCCGTGTCTATCTGGTAAATGGCAAAATAATTGGTAGCTTGCTTAGAGTTCCTCAAACATCGTTTAGGGGCAATTTACATGCAGGTGGACGGGCTGATGTTGGTAAACCAAATGCAAAACAAGAAAAGATCGCGCTAGAAGTTGCGCAATTTTTAAAGTCAAAAGGAGTGTTTTTTGCTGGTATTGATTTTGTGGGTGACTATTTGACAGAAATTAATGTAACATCTCCGGGTGTGATCAGGGAAGCGAACGCAGTGAGCGGGATGCGACTTGATAAGATTATTTGGAACGAGATTTTACAATTAAAGAATGATGCAAAATAAATTCGAAGTACAAAGTAAATGTTCAAGTACTAAGGCGCGTACTGGTGTTTTAAGTTTAGCGCGTGGTGAAGTTAAGACTCCTGTTTTTATGCCATGTGGTACTAAGGGCATGGTAAAAACAATGTTACCTAATGAACTTGAGCAGTTGGGTGTTAACATAATGCTCGGGAATACTTACCATTTGTTTTTGCGGCCGGGTGACAAGCTTGTTGCTGAGGCTGGCGGCTTACCTGCTTGGAATCAGTGGCATAAACCAATGTTGACAGACTCCGGTGGTTTTCAAGTTTTTTCCTTGCAAGGTAGCCGAACAAATTCGGGAAAAAGTTTGGTTAAGATAACTGATAATGGTGTTGAATTTAGATCATATCTTGACGGTGCTAAACATTTTTTGACACCTGAGGAAGTTATGAGAATTCAGTTTAATTTGGGGGCCGACATAATTATGGCTTTTGACGAGTGCGTGGATGCTAAAAAACCTATTGAATACCAAAAGGAGGCTTTAAAAAGGACACACAACTGGTGGATTCGTTGTTTAGAAGAGTTTAATCGGCTACAAGCTGACAAGCCTGCAAATAAGCCTGAGCAGTCATTGTTTCCGATTGTCCAAGGTGGTACAGATTTGAATTTAAGAACCGCGTCCGCAAAATTTATGGATCAGTATCAAACCGTGGGTATTGCATTTGGCGGCTTAGCTGTAGGGGAAACAAAAGACACAATGTATAAAGTTCTGGATCATACTGTGCCCCTTGTAAATGAGCAAAAAGCTCGCTATTTAATGGGCGTAGGTTCACCAGATGACTTGGTTGAAGGTGTCGCGAGAGGTATTGATATGTTTGACTGTGTTTTGCCGACTAGACTTGCCCGGCATGGTGCATTCTGGCTGTACGAGGGTCGCCAAATAATTAGTAACGAAAAGTTTAAAAACGACCACTCCCCGCTTAACGATTTTTGTCCAATAAGCGGTAAGTTTAGTAAAAGCTTTGTGCGGCATTTATTTATTGAAAATGAGATTACAGCTCTTCGGATTTTAACAATCCACAATTTGGCATTCTTGATGAAATTAATGAGTGAAATGCGATCAGCAATCCAAGCTGGTAGTTTTAAAAGCTTTTATGATGAGTTTAGACGTAGAAATGCAAAATATTAGTTTATTAAACTTTCTACATAGTACTTAGTGTAGTATAGTGGGTGTAAATTAAAGTTAAAAATTTTTATGATTGCTTATTTAACGGGTAAAATCGTAAGTTCTTCGGCAAATGAGTTAATATTGTTAACAACTTCTGGATTAGGCTATAAAGTTAGAGTTACCTCCTCTACTAGCTCAAAATTGATTGGTAATGGTGAAGCAAATAATGTTGAACTGTTTATTTATCACCATATTCGCGAAGATATCAGCGACCTATATGGTTTTGATGACCAACATAGTCAGGCATTTTTTGAAAAACTTATTTCAATTAATGGTATTGGACCAAAAACTGCGCTTGAGATTATGAGTATGCCAATTCAAAATCTTGAAGAAGCGATTGAAAAAGAAGATGTAAGTGCTTTGTGCAAAATAAAAGGTCTGGGCAAAAAATCGGCTGAACGTATTATCTTGGAATTGAAAGGCAACTTGCCAAGCACTATAGGTGCAAAAAGCGCCAATGAGACTGAAAATATTCATCAAGATACTATTAAAGCTCTGGAACAGCTTGGTTACAAGCGTGCGCATATTACAAATATATTTAAAGAAATGCCGTCTAATCTTCATGAAATCGAGGAGCAGGTTAGATTTTTTCTACAGAATGTATAGAGCTCTTTAAATAAAGGATATAGCACCACCTTATTTGAGGTTATTCAATACACACAATAAAACATCTTGCGCGGCTGTAAATTTATGGTTGAAAAGAATTGCCATCAATCTGACTGGTCATATAATAGACCCAACATTAAATAAAAACACAAATGTCATATACAGAAACTCTTCCCAAAGTACGCGAATTAATTAATAACTTATTAATTGTTCTTTCTGACAAAGAACGTTACATCATTGAAAGTCGCTTTAGCTTAAATGATGGACCAAGAATGACCCTAGAAAAGATTGGGGCACGCTATGGTGTAACTCGCGAACGTGTTAGACAGATTGAAAAAAATGCTCTTAAAAAATTAGCTCGTAATGTTAATAATACTCAACTTAGAGATGTTACAGCATTGGCGCTTGAAATTTTGCATGAGCATGAAGGTTTTGTTGAAGAAGAAGCAATGATTAGTGAAATTCTAATGCGAGTTGAAGATCCTGAAACAATTGATGCAAATAGCCTTAGGTTAACTATTGATCTTGATCGACAAATCGTGCGCGAAAATAACACTATTAGATTCAGACCTCACTGGCGTTTAGCGACTGCAGACAAAGCAGTGGTAAAAGCTATTTGTGATCTTGGCAACAAAGAATTAAAAGGTTCTTCTGATGTATTGTCATTCGGTCAAATTGCCGACTTAGCTCTTAAAAATTTACGTTTAGAAGTGAGTCCACAAAAAGTTAAATCTTTATTATCTCTAGATCGTCGCCTAAAAGTGATGGATGGTAGCGTTGGTCTATCTAGCTGGAGAAATATTAACCCTAAAACGCTACGAGATAAGATCTTTTACGTATTTAATCAAGTTAAGCAGCCTTTGCACTATGTTGAGATTTCTAACCGCATAGCTGCTCTAGGCTTGGACAAAAAAAATGTTAATGTACAAGCTGTGCATAACGAACTAATTAGGTATTCTGAATTTGTGCTGATTGGCCGCGGAATTTATGCTCTAAAAGAGTGGGGGTATGAACAGGGCACAGTTTCGGATGTGATTGAAGCTATCTTGGCCGAACACGGCAAATTAACTCGTGAACAGATTGTTGACAAGGTGATGGAGAGCAGACAAGTAAAACGGATTACAATTTTGCTAAATCTTAAAAACAAAGAGCAGTTTGCTCGTGATGCTGATGGCTATTACTACTTAGAGCAACAATAGGCTTATCTAGTAAATGGTATGAAAGAGTGGGGATGAGGTTTTGAACTTCGTCCCCTTTTACTTTTACACTCGCAGCGTTAATAAAAAAATTCGCACACAGGTGCGAATGTGGTGGGCGCTGAGAGATTCGAACTCCCGACCTCCTCGGTGTAAACGAGATGCTCTACCAGCTGAGCTAAGCGCCCTTACAATTTGTTTAGCTTAAAATAAGCCTACACTTTTTAACAGAAGCCGACGGCAAGGTCAAGTTTAATTGGGTGAATTAGTTTGCGGGAGTGGGGATTGACTGCTCAGCTTGTGGAATAGGTGGAACTTCAATGTAGGTTAGGCTAACTGCATCCCCATTTGCTTTTTGTTGGTTAACAGCTGCTTCCGCAGCCATCATGATCCGTATTAGATAGCGTTTAGGCATATTATTAATATCTTTCTCATTTGGAATTACAACTAAGGCTACTCTGAATCCAAATTCTTGCGCTATTCTCTCCAATTCAGATTTGATTTCATTCATTAATTGTTCAATTTTTTCTTGCTCACTAGTGGGCAGCTTAAATAGCATTTCGAACTCATCGCCACCTTGCATTACAGCACCTACTTTTTCATTGATTAACCCTTGCAATATATTAACCATGGCTCCGGCACCCTGCTGCATTTTTTCTGTAACAGCATCTATGTATAAGGGCGCTTTATTAACAAGATGTTCGTGTGCTGAGAAATTGTTTAATGCGCTGGCAAAATGCAGATCATTTTGCATTGCGAGAGTGCTCAAATTCGCAAAATTACTAAAAGTATTATCACCAAAGAATTGTTCACACATATTCTTAAACGCCTTCTGCAATGCCCTGGCATTATCTATTCCTAGTCCTACTTTATCTGCAGATGCAAAAAGATGGGGGGCGTTTCCATCTTGCATCAAACAGTGAATAATTTCTGTTAATTGCCCCAATCTTCCATTCACTAACGCTGGCGCTTTAGCTGTGTTCTTAGCGGATGTTTTTAGTAAAATTGCAAGCCTTAAGTTTAAACTTTTAATGTATAATTCTTTTGCATTTGCTTCTTCTTTCTCTTCTTTCAATTTTTCTAAGTCGGCTTTTAATTCTATAATCTCTTTAATTCTTGTTTCGTACTCAGTACGTGAATTCAGATCCATTGCGTGTGGCCTAATAAAGTCAAAACAGACATTAACGTTGGCCATGTATCTAGCTAGTGGCTCTTTTAAAGCAGATAATTCTGTTCGAAGTTCATCTGGGCATTGTTCTTTGCCTTTGAGCCACTTAATCGCTTTGGAACTCAAAACTGGGAACTCCATATTTACACCTTCGACGAACAAATAGGCATTGAGTGAATTAGCCATTTGTTTGTTTGTTTTATTAAAATTAACCAATTGCTCTAAAACTTTGGCAAGATTTTTAACCGCGACCATAATTGGGTATGCTGGCAAAGCTTCTTGCAAAGGTAAACGAGCTGTCTGTCCTTCTTGGGGTGGAGTTTTTGCTCTTTCCGTAGCACTGCCCGTAGAAAGTTCTAAAGCCTGTAAAGCCATTAAAGATTTGTCGAATGACGATAACCCTTGATATTCGCAACTTTCACTATCAGCGTTATATTTATCTAAACGTTCAAAGCCAAAAGCCAGTTTTAGGTTTGGATTCGCAATTTCAGCTTCAATTTGCGCAATTATTTTATTTAGATACTCTTTATCTTCATCACTAATTGGATATTCAGTATTAGCTAACTTAGTTTTTTGCCTTGCTAAGTTATCATTTAGTGAATTATCGTATAGTGGTTTGGCGCTATTCTTTAGCCACGTTTCTATACTTTCCCTTAAAGTTGTAGTTGGGTCTTGGTTAGTAAGGAAAATTCCTCCGCGAAATGCGCGGGCAATTAACTTATTTGTTGTTTCTAACTGTTGTATATTTTGATTTAGGAAATCTCGAAATGAGTTTACTAGCTGCTCTATAAATGTGTCTACATTGGCTGGTCCAAGTAGAACATCATTTAAAAGTTTTACGTTATAACAACGCATCTCCAATAAACACTTAGCGACGTTTTGTTGATTAAATAGCTCGTATAAGCTAATTAAAGGGTCTGATTCTGTAATTATATTAATTAGCTCATTTCGGTTGCCAAAAAGATCATCTACAAGTTCCATGTATCGTGATAGTCGATCATACAAATGCCGTGGAGTCTCTTTTGGCCCCCGCTTTGTCTTTACAGCATATTCAGTTTCCGTGCCAATATCATTAGCTTTTGCTAAACTCATTGTAAAACTTAGAATGACTAAATTTTACAACTTTTTTACAAAATGTCAATACCGCTGCTCGTTTCTAATTCTTTTCTTCTCCAAAGAATACATCCAGCCAAGCTGCAGCAACTTTATTTTGAACATCGCTTGGGCCATTTTGAGGCTGCATAATATCGACTTGGTGGCCGCCCTGCACCTGATCTAAATCTAAATGCCCCATGTATCCATCTTCTTCTAATCTCATATTGTTGTATTAAATGATAAATATTAGTTAATAATATTATTTTACTACTTAATTATGAGAGTGCAAGGAATATTGTCTACTGTAACTTACCTGGCAAAAATAAGCTTTTTACTCCCCTCTTCTACGAGTTTGTAACCTTCAATATTAAATTTTTTAACTCCGTCTAAATTTTCTACTGTGTTTTTGATGCAGAATTCGATCATTAATCCGCGGGCAATTTTAGATAGAATTGCGACTGTTTTTAAATCGCCATTGGCTTGTACTTGTTTGAAATCAACAGTTACTACGGGTATAGTCAATTTTTTAAAGTCGACTGCAGCGGCATATTCTTTGGAAGCTAAATTTAGTAAAAAGTTGTGATTTTCTGATTTTGCTTCTTGGTTTAAGCTGTCGGTTACCAATTTGCGCCAATAATCGGCTAATTTTGGCCCATTGTGTTTACAAAGGTCTAGTTTCATTTCTAAACGGTATGGTTGCATTAGGTCGTATGCTTTTAACACACCATAAAGCCCTGAGATAATTCTAAGGGATTTATGCGCATATTGCTGCTGCTTTTCGTTGTAAGTATCGGGCGTGAGTTGACGGTAGATATCGCCTTTGTAAATATGAAGTGCTGGTCGAGAATTATTGACTGTGTGCTTTTCCAACCAGGATTTATACCTCTGAACATTTAATTCTGACAATTTGTCGTTAATATGCATCAACTCTTGGATTTGTGCCTTAGTTAAGTTTTTTAAATCGCTAGCAATTTGAGCGGCTTGCTTAAGAAATTGTGGCTGTGTAGGGGGGAACGACAAGGTGTATTCTGATTCTAAGTCGAGTGTTTTGGCCGGCGAGGTGATAATTAGCATGCTTGTGTGGATTTTAAATGATTTTTGTGCTATAATTAGTTGATTTATATGCTAAATAACTTGAGTCTATGAAGCAAGCGCGAATCCTAATTGTGGAAGATGAGCCGGCATTACTTGAGGCATTAAAATTAATTGTGGGCTCAAACCATGAAGTTATAACTGCTGAAGATGGTGAAGAAGCCTTGTTAAAAGCACAAAATGAAAAGCCTAACCTGATTTTATTAG
Source organism: uncultured Candidatus Peribacteria bacterium (assembly GCA_964386265.1). GTDB lineage: Bacteria > Patescibacteriota > Gracilibacteria > UBA1369 > UM-FILTER-41-14 > CAYLRB01. The sequence continues at coordinate 27,705 of CAYLRB010000003.1, forward strand.
ATATTTTCCTTCCTAAATTAGATGGATTCCAGGTTCTGGAGAAACTAAAGGGAGACAAAAAGTTAGCTAAACTTCCGGTTGTAGTTCTTTCAAACTGTGCGGGAGATGCTGATAAGAAGAAGGCGAAGGAGCTTGGCGCTCTTGATTTTTGGGTGAAAGCGGACTTAGATCTCGGGCAGATCGATCGTCTTGTGGTAGGTGCACTGGGCGGTCATAGCGCAAACAGTTAGCAATATCTCGTGGAATTAAGATCGGGAAACTAGCTTTTTGACCTTTGTAGTGGATAAAATTCACTTTGCGGCCATAGCCACCAAATTCATTGTCTGCGGTATCAACATCTAGGATTACTTGATTTTCCAAAACTATGCTGCCAGTAAGTTCTTTGAGGTTGTCTATGTTACCAAAACAACTTGCGTACATTGCGTTTTGTTTGTAATGCCGATTAGCAAAATATCTAGATAGCTCTTGTTCGTTTTTATAACGAATTAAATTGAATATTGGTGCAAAAAATTCATGATAGTTATTTTGCTCTAATCCAGACTCGATAATAATTGGGTATAAAATTTGTTTGCCTATATCTAGCAAGCCGCCATGGTGGACTTTACGGTTATCTCCGCTGATGAATTGAAGGTTTTTTAGTAGCTGTTCTTTATTAAACAACGGGCCAACATCTACTGGATTTTCTTCTAATGAGCCAACTTTTAACTTGCTTAATTTTTCTTTAAGTTTGCTCAAAAATTGCTCAAAAATTTGGTCGTTAACTAAAATTGCATCAGGTGCGCCGCAATCTTGTCCACTGTTAAATGTACGCATTGCTACAATTTTTTCTACAGCAACATCAAGGTCACCGTTATGATGAACCACAACTGGGTTAACACCGTAACCGTTATAGATGAAAAGTTTATCGCTATGTTGACTTAAAAGTTTTGTGGCATTGTTATATTCGCCAGTGAAGATAATTAAATCACTTTGCGAAACATATTGCAGGTTAAATTCAGCGCGTGGCATTTCCAAAATTTTGATTTTTGGGGCTATTGCTTCAATTTCTAAAATAGCAAAAAGTTTCCTTAATATTTTGCGAGTTAATTCCGGACAGCGAATAAAGACAGAATCCAGAGGAAGTCCTGGTATAAAAGCGTATAAAATGAATGAATAAAGCGGCAAATTTATTGGCAGGAAAACACTTGAGACTTTCATATGCTTACCAATTTCAAGCAGATTACTATTGTGTATTGAAATTGTTTCTAAAGAATCAACTGCAGCATGATATTCGCCTTCAGCGGTTGTTAGTGGTTCAAATTCTGTTAACGTTTTAATTATTTCCCCCTTTTTGTTTTTAATGTTATTAAGCAAAGACCGTGCAATATAATGCATGCTTTCAATTGAATTTTCGCTTTTTTGAACTGTAAAAATGTTACTTTCGGGCATTGTTTTACAAAGTTGGATGAATTTATTGTAGGCGAGTTTGTTGTTTATAATTAAAGCTTGGTGTTTATCATTTTTTACATTTTGAGCAACTTTAATTAACTCAATTGATTGTCTATTGTATAAGTGTGGAAGTTTTACAATTTCTCTGCATTTTTGAAGTTTTTTTATTAACTGATTGTATCGAAATTTCAGTCTATCACTCGCCCCCAAAGGAAATCCTTTGTATACTTCTAGGCAATTTTCGCCCGATAATTGGATCTTAAAAAGCAACATAAAGATGACAGACTGACTAGTTATCTCACACAGTCTCTATTAATGTTTCCCGAACAACAACAAATTTCGCTATTTTTATCTAGACATATCCATAATTGATTTTAATATTTAGGAGGTTTGATTGCTAAGTTTTTTGAATTAGTGCTAGGATTAGTTGATAAATTTTATATGAAATTATGATTAAAAAAGCTACTATTGCGGTAATTTTATTGGTGTTTTTGTCGTTTGCTTTCATTGGATGCAAAAAACAAAGTGAAGATAGTGGCATAAGTGATGCTGGAGATAATAAATTGACGGCAATTTATAGTTATTGGCCTCCCGATATGATGGTTTACTTAGCAGACAAAAAAGGTTTCTTTGAAGAGGAGGGGCTAGATGTTAACTTAGTTAAAGTAGATGGCATAAGCGATGCTGCAGAAAAACGAAAGACGCAAGAAATTCATGTTTGGGCATATCCGATTTTAGATTTTATAAAAGAAATTGTGGATAATAAAGAGGCGGAATCTAGGGTCTTTTTAATTGAAGATTTTTCTGAAGGAGCTGACGGCTTAATTTCTTATACATTGAGTGACATAGGCCAACTTGTTGGAAAAAAAATAGGTGCAGAATCGGGCACAGTTGGAGAGTATTTTTTAAACATTGTCTTAACAGACCACGATATTCCAAAAGACGAAGTAGAGATTGTAAACATTAATTATGCAGACATTATTAGTAGCTTGAAAGACGGCAAAATTGATGCTGGAGTAACTTACGAGCCAGATTTGAGTAGTGCTGTTGTTGATGGAGCAACTGTCTTAGCAGATTCCAAGACGGTTAGGAGATCAATTGTAGATGTATATGTAGCAAACGAGAGCGATCTTGTTGCAAGACCTAATGTATACCGTGGTTTTGCAAAAGCTATAGAGAAGGCTATTGAATTTAATAAGAACTACCCTTATGAAGCAGCGGACTTAATGTATGAGGAATTAGGAATAGAAAAAGAAGAAGTTGTAAAAGCTTTTGAAACACTACATTTACCAAATATTGATTTAAACAAAAAATTGTTTGATCCTTTAGCAGGACATGATTCAATATACAACCTTGCAAGGCTTGCAATGAATTATTTAGAGGATCAGGGACAAGTAATTGACATAATTGAGTTAGAAAAATTATTCTACAAAGACATTGTTAATTCTATTTAATCGAAAATGAAACAAGAGCATAGAGATAAATTTGTGGGGAAATTGGTAGTTGTTTTAGCGATGGATGTTGTGAGTGCGCTCTCTGCCAGAGTTGCATATAATAGTGAAAGTTTATTTTTGACAGTGATAGCAATGTTATCACTGTCAATTGCTGGTTATTTTTTTATTAGATTACTAAATGAAAATATAACTATAGTAGTCAATGCAATATGGATTGCGTTGGGAAGTATAAATGTTACCTTTGCAAGTTATATTGTTTTTGGCGAAAAACTTACCAGCTCTCAAATTCTTGGTTTAGTAATAACGATTACGGGTTTAATCATACTAAATACCGCAAAGCCAATGGACGGTAAATCAATTTAAGAAATATTTTCTTCATGGACTCAAATTTAAACTACTATCTATTAATATTTTGTATAGCGGTACTTGATGCAAGTGCAATACTTTGTTCAAGGTTTTACCATGAATATAAGCAAAACTGGATGTTGGCTTTTGCATTAAGCCTATTTGCTGCTTCTGGCTTTGTATATGTAAAATTACTTGCTTATGCTGTAACTGCCGTAATAAACATAATCTATATTGGATTATCGACAATTACAGTAACAGTAGTTTGTTACTTTTTATTTAAAGAAAAGTTAAATTGGCAACAAATTATTGGTATTCTTTTAATTGTTACTGGAATTACATTTCTTAAATAGTTTAGACTAGTTAGTGTTAAGTTAATATATTTTATATCAAATAACTCATGAGACTAAAAAACAAAGTTGCAATTGTAACTGGTGCAAGTAGAGGAGTTGGTAGAGCCACAGCATTGCTTTTTGCAAAAGAAGGCGCAAAAGTTATAGTAAATTATTTGTCATCGGTGAATAAAGCTAATGATGTAGTAGAGCAAATTAAGCAAATTGGCTCTGATGCTATTGCTGTTAAATGTGATGTGTCTGATGAAGCTCAAGTAAAGAGCATGATAGACCAAGCGGTCGACAAGTTCGGACAAATTGACATCTTAGTTAACAATACAGGAGTAGTTTTTGATGTACCATTTACTGAGCGTACCATCGAACAATGGAAAAAGACATTTGATACTAATGTATTAGGAGTATTTCTTTGTAGTAGGTGTGTATCCGAACAAATGAAGAAAAATAGACTAGGAAAAATAATTAATGTCTCATCAACTAGTGGAATGAATAGTTTCAGCCCTGATTCTATGGATTACGACTCTACAAAGGCAGCTGTAGTTGCTTTGACTAAGAATTTAGCTAAATCATTAGCACCAGACATTCAAGTTAATTCTGTTGCACCAGGTTGGATAGATACTGACATGAACACCGATTTACCAAAAGAGTTGATTGAAGAAGAGATGCAAAAAATATACATGGGACGCATGGCAAAGCCGGAAGAGATTGCCAAAGCAATTTTATTTTTTGCTTCTAGTGACTCTGATTATATAACTGGGAGCGTTTTGGTTGCCGACGGCGGCCACGATTAAACCGTATAGTTTTTTACTTTTTCAATGCTTGATTGGCAAGCATACGGTGATTTCAGTACCTACATTTTCTGTACCCGACAAACTAATTTTGCCTCCGTGAGATTTAACGATAATTTTAGCAAGATAAAGACTAATGCCACTTCCATCAGGGTAGCAATGCTGTGCGTTAATACCTCTAAAGAATTTGCTGAAAATTTGCTTCTGCTCGTCAGCTGTTATACCAATACCGCTATCGCTAAATTTTAACTCAATTTTGTTTTTGTTTAATGCCACTATGCTAATTTTGACATTGGCCAATTTATTTGGCTTTTTATAGTAATAGCTATTTTCAATTACTGCTGAAACAATTTGGGTAATCTTTTGGCGATCTAGTTTAACGGGTATTTTTTTGAACCGTGTGCTAAATTTGAATTTTATTTGATCAAGGTGTGTTTTGCTAGCAATTTCAATTTCTTGTTTTATTAACTCAATTAAGTCGAAACTCTCAATGTTTAGTGGTAGTTTTTCGTCTTGGATTTCGGCTGCGGTCATTAACTGTTTGGCAAGAGAGTTAAGCTTTTCAACATGTTGCTCAATTTGAACGAGACCTTTTTGAGCCGTTGGCCAACTTTTTTGACCTTGAGATGATAACAATTGTGACTGCCAGCGAATTGCAGTAATTGGTGTTCGTAATTTATGTGAAGCAACTCTAATAAAATCATTTTTGCTTTTTTCTGCTTCGTATTCAGCTGTGACATCACGCAAACTCCAGATGCGTCCTAATGTATCTCCTGTCTCAAGTAATACTGGACCGGTATAGATTTGCAAAACTCGATACTCTGGTTGATGAATAACTATTTGAAATTGCCCAGTCTGTTTTGAATCACCTTTTTTAAGTAGTTTAAGCATTTTCATGAATTGATGCCTATTATCTCCCAAGTCTGCTTGGGATTCCATGAACTTAAAAACAGATAAAACCTCTTTACCAAGAATTTGGTTTGCTTTTAGTTTGAAGAGATCACAGTACTTTTGATTGAAGGCAATAATTTTACCTGAATGATCTATTAGTGATATTCCTTCATCTGAAGACTCTAAAATAGATTTATATTTCCCTTTTTCTTCAACCAGCTTGTTTGTTTGTTCTAATAATGAATGGCTCATCTTATTGAAATTTTTGGCCAAATATCCAAATTCATCGCTGTTAGAAAGGTTAATAGTGTCACCAAGATGTCCGCTTGCGACTCTCCCCACACCAGTTGTAAGCTTTTGAATTGGTTTAACAAATATTTGAGCGAAGCCACTACCTAAGAAGTATATTGCAATACTCAGAAGTAGGATTGTTAACGATAAATAGTTGGTAAACGCTGCAATAGGCTTGTATGCGATCTTGCGTTCAATTTGAGCAAGTAGCTGCCAATCATTACCATTAAAACTTTGGTATCCTTCTGATACAATTAGCTTAGTGAAATATTTTTTCTGATACTCTTCTGTTGTAATTTTCTCTAAAGCTGGCGCGTTTGCTTTATTACTAGCTGGTGCAATTTGAGCATTTTCATTGCTGTATAGATAAAGTTCTAGCCCTGTTAAATCTCCCTCAAGTAAGCTTTCAATTAATGGCCACGATAGCTCTGTTGCAACAATACCACTAGTGTCATTTTGCTTATTTGCAACAATGCTACCTAAGATGATTGTTGGCCTTGTTTTACTACTTAGTGTTATTACGTCGCTTGTTGCTGTATAGCTTTTTTTCGTTTCAATAAACCAGTCTTTGTTTGTAAAATTTTCGCCAATAAGTTTTTTATTTGTACTAGCTACAACCTGCCCATTTAAATCTAAAAAATGAATTTGATCATACCAACCTAATTTCACTAATTGGTTTCTTAGGACTTCAGACTTTAAATTTGGCTCTGACTTGGGATCACTTAAAATTGAGTCACTAATTAATAATTGCAAATCATTTTGACGCTCGTACACAAGTTTATTTATTGAAGTCAAAATATTGTCGATTGTAATGTCTAGTTCAATACCAATCTGCTTGTTAATTATATTTGTCCCAACTAGATAACTAATTGTTGAAACTGAAATAATTGAAAGGTAGGCAACTATGATTAACATCAAAATTACTTTGGTTTTTACGGCCAAATTGTTGAATTTAGCTATCAATTTGTTAGCGCAGTTTTTTAGCATTGGCTAGTTTTAAATTGATATTAAATACAGATCCTCGGCCCTCTGTTGAAGTAAAATCAATTTGTCCATTGTTAGCTTCAACAATTGCCTTAACAATATATAGACCCAAACCAGTTCCTTCTATTTTTAAAGTTTTTGCATTTTCTGCTCTATAGAATTTTTGGAACAATTGCTTTTGTGCTTCCGCAGGTATCCCAATACCGTTGTCTTTAATAGAAAGTACGACTTTATCTTTTAATTTTTTACTTGAGAGTTTAACTTTTCCATGTGAGTACTTAATTGCGTTTGTGATCAGATTATTGATTGCTTCATAAATTTTTTCAGGATCTGCCATAACCATGGTTCCAGTCTTAACTGTGTTTGCAACTTTAGCGTTATAGTTGGCGATCATTGTTACATTATCTTCCAAAGATTTGTTTACAACATCTGCTAAATCAATTTCTTGAATTGTCACGGAAAACTTGTCACGATTATCGATTCTCGAAACGTTTAGAAGGTCGTTTACTAGGTGGATGATCCGCTCTGTTGATTCTAATGCATGTTCAATATGCTCTAATTCTTGCGGCGTTAATTTTGCATATGAACTTTGTTTAACTAGTTGCAAAAACCACTTTATACCTGTCAGAGGCGTTCTTAATTGGTGAGAAACAACAGAAACGAACTCTGTTTTCTCATCATTAATTTGCTTTTCTTTTGTGTTGTCGCGGAAAATAATTATTGCACCTGTAGTTTTGTTTTGGTCATTAATTGGAGCAACCGCGCCAGCGATAGGTAAAATTTTTCCCTTAATTTTAAAGAAATATGTTGCGTCAAACTGCTGTACAGTTCCCATTTTCAATGCTGTATTAACAGGTTCAATGTTAATTAACTTACCTGAATCGTTATGAGGCTTAAATATTGTAGTTACGTCGTCTCCTACTTTAAAACTTCGCTTATGTAGCAATTTGAGCGCAGTAGGATTACATACAAGAATCTTGCGATCTGCGTCGATCACAATTACGCCATCAGTTAAATTATCTAGTATTGTCTGAAGTTTTGACTTTTGTAGTTCGATTTGGGTTACACTTACCTGAGCCTGTAAATTAATGTCGTGGTGTAATTGTCTTACAATTAGAGCACTAAAAAATATGCTTAAACTGGAAACCAAAAGTATATGTGTACCGAGTTTTTGATAAACTACAGGTGTTCCACTTTTTACTGAGGCGTACTCTAATACAATTATTAAAAGTGTAAATAAGCTACAGATCAAAGCTAAAAACAACCATTTCGATCCTTTTGTAAAATGTTTTGTAGCTCTATAGATTGAGAAAAAATGGCAGCCAGCACATAGCGTTGCAATAATCGCGACTGTTATTTCAAGTAGATGCAGCAGCATAACTTTAAGTTTGGGTTAAGATAGAACGCAAAAGCTCATATAGTTCGCTACTTAATTCGCGCACATTAATTAACTGAGTTTTGATTGTTGGCTCAAGATTTGCATTTATTTTTGAATAGGCATCGATCGCAAAATTAATTTTGGTAAATTGACCATATAGATCGTGCCTTACTTTTGCTGCAACTTGCGGATCTGGATCTTGCATCCAGCCAGTTTGCTGAAACTCAGTGATTACACTCAAGATGGCCGGCATAAAGCCTAAAGCATCTAGCACTAAAACCCCTGCTGGTAATTGCGAAGTTGCCAAAGACTGCTTTAGTTGTTCAACGTTTGTTTGAAAAACAGCCAACAGATCATCAACTTCCAGTATTTGCTGCTCGACATTAAAAGACATGTTTTATTTGGAATAAATCATGTCATTATATCACAAAATAGCAAAAGAGACAATGCTCGCTTCGCTCTGCTTTTTCAAGACAGCTATCGCACCGGATGCTCGCTTCGCTCTGCTTTTTCAAGACAGCTATCGCACCGGATGCTCGCTTCG
>CAYLRB010000003.1:36257-48427 GCA_964386265.1 uncultured Candidatus Peribacteria bacterium
ATGCTCGCTTCGCTCTGCTTTTTCAAGACAGCTATCGCACCGGATGCTCGCTTCGCTCGCATCTTCTAATTGAATCTGGCCTTAATAAGATCAACAATTTGATCAAAACTCAGGTCGGCCTTAACTAAATAGTCCTCTGCTCCTAGTTGCTTAGCTTTTTCGCGATCTTCTGGCTGGGCTAAATTGCTTAAAATTATCACAGGTATAATTGCTGTTTCGCTGTTTGTCTTTAATTCCTTTAAAACAGCAAACCCATCTGCATCGGGCAAAATTAAATCAAGTAAAATTAAGTCTGGTTGATTCTGACTAATTACGTTTTGTAATGTTTGCTTGCTATCTGCATATACAACATTTAAACCAGCCTGATCACAACTAAGTTTGTATAGTTTTTGCAAAAATGCATCGTCTTCTACTATGCAAATGAGGGGATTCGTTTTGGTTTGTGACATATGTGATTTATATTTGCGAAGAGTTTAGCAAAAACGCCAATCCTAAGCAAGCAAGCCAATTAAGCAAATAAAAGGTTATAAATTAGCTATCACGCCTAGTTTTTGCCTAGGATTGGCCAATAAAAAAGACCTATTGCAAAAACTTGTCAATACCTTATTTGCTTTTCTATGGTTTGCTGACTGTTTTTAACAATAAGTGAAACAACCTCCTTTTCTTTTACAACAGTACAAAATTGTCCTTCTGCAATTGTAATTATCTCAGGTAGCTGTTTGTTTGTTTTTAACATATCTCTGGCTACGCGTTCGCAGCTTTCTAGTGTTGTGTTGGCCTGCTCGGATAACTGATGGTGCAGTAAAGTTGTATCGTCATTTCTCTCTTGACCTAAGATTGCCAAAGTTAAAATTGTAATTACGCTTCCAATAATAAGCACCATGACTAAGCTGGCAATTCCTGATTTCTGTGACATAGTGATAATTTAACGACTCTTGCTAGTTAATTTTAGCGAAAGTTTTTGCGTTTGAAAGCCTTCTTTTTTACTTAAGGTCAGATTTGTGAGTAAAACTTTAGGATTTCTGTTGTCTAGGGGTTCAAATAAATCAAAACTAAGATCGTCAACCAATAAATTTGGATTGTGTAGTGGCTTATTGTTGTACTGTAAATTTTGATCGCGTATTTCAATCGTGAAGCTTGTACCAGCTTCGGATTTAAATTTTAGCTGATTTTTTTCCGAATTTATTTCAATTGCTGTGGCGTTTTTTAATTGAGTATCTAAAAAATTGTCGATTTGAACAAACGACTGACGGATTTGGTGCTCATTTGTTAGGGCGTGTTGAATGTCGAAGACTTGCCAAAGGATGCCAGTAAGTATACCTCCAATTATTGTCAGCAAAGTTAAATACAAACTTAGTTCCAAAAGTGTGAATCCTTTGCGATTACTTCTCTTCTTAATCTGTTGATTTATTGGGTATTTTTTTATTGTCATTTTAATAGATTAATCCATTCAGTTTATACTCTAACTGTTTATTGGTGCGAGGATGTGTCCATGTTGCGTTTACTTTTAACTGCCTATATTTACCACTACTTGTCATCTCAACGGTATACGTAATTCGATTTTTTGGCTTTTCTTTAATTAACTTTAGGGGATCGATATTCTCGATATATTTTTCTTCATTTGCGATTTCAATGTTTTGATTTTCGATTAAGGCGTAAATTGCTGCAGTATTACTTACAGCTTCAAGTCGCCGACTGGTCGCTAAACTGTCGAGTCTGGAATTAATTGTACTAACAACGACACCACTAACCAAAATGACAAAAATTGTGATTGAGAGGATTATTTCGATAAGCGAAAAGCCCCGTTTAGCTTTTAACGATAAGCCCATATTGGTCGAAAGTTATTTTATTATTTCCATACTTGTTTGATAGCTGAAATTCAACTGGCGCTTGTTTCATAAGCATTGTGCCAGAAATAAATTCAAATTCTGATTGTTGTGGAGAAATTTTTAATTCAACCGATTTTGGAATAATTAATCGGCTAGCTTGGCTTTTATTTAAAAAACTTGTAACTACAATTTCTTTAGGGTCTTCTTGATTTGGCTCAATTTTAACTGTCCAATTGGCATTTGCTTGTTTGTACTTGGCTGCGCTTTGCGTATAACTTAGTAAATCTTGCAGCTGGATTGTGGCACTTGTAAGTTCACTTTTAGACAATAAATCTGTATAGGCAACTGTAGTTAGGCCAAACAGGATTAATAAAATGGTCATGGAAAGTACCATTTCAATTAAAGTAAAACCTTTGTGATTTTGGATAGTACTTGGCATTTAATTGCAATTTTAGATATTACCCGTTAGGCGGTAGATTGGTGTAGTAATAGCAACAGCAACAAAAAGCATAACAAGGCCTACTAATATTAACAGTAGAGGCTCAAGTGCGATTGTAAGGTTTTTAATCTGATTGTTTAATTCTTGCTCTAATCTAGCAACTGTTGTATCGAGAGATTCCATAAGTTTACCATTTGATTCTCCTACTTGAATAATGTTTGTTATTGCTTGAGGATAATACTCAGGAAATTGGTTTAGGTTTTGAGCAAATGTTCCACCAGCCTTTAAATTACTAGCAATTTTTTTTAGTACATTATAGTACCCAGTATTATTTGTAGTTTTGGTTACTGATACAACTGCACTATACAGGTCAACATTACTTCTAATTAACGTAACCAGATCATGTAGTTGATTTAGAATTATGCTATTTCTAATTGTTTTTCCGATGAAGGGAAGTCTAATTATTAGCTTATCCCTAAAAGTTTTAAGTTTTACTGAAGTAACAAACTTCGCTATGGCAAAAAATACAAATATACCAAAAGCTACTAAACTTAATGGGTGTTCTGTGATTAGTTCAGCTATACCTAATAACAATCTGGTGCTGAAAGGCAACGAAACTTCTAATGATGAAAATAATGGAATTAATTTTGGTAACACAAAAAAAGTTACAACTAAACCAAGCGCACCGATTGTTGATAAAATAAACAACGGGTAGAGAGTTGCCGTTAACAGCTGCTGGCTAAGTTTTTGTCGCTGCTCTAATAGTTTAATTGTTTGTTCAACAACGGTTGGTAATTGGCCGCTTAGCTCACCGACTGCGATAATGTTTATTATTGTTTGATCAAAAAAGTCTGGATACTTTTTCATTGATTCATGTAAGTATATCCCCTTTTGAACGTCGCGGTGAATAACTTTTAATACTTCAGCGAATTTTTTGTGTAAATCTTGTTTTAGTGTCGCTTTTAATGCCGTATCAGTATTTCCTCCACTTGCTAGATGTGCTTGTAGATTTTGCATTAACTGCCAAATTGATTCTGTTTTACGAAACATGATTATTCATTAAGCATGAAAAGGATTTCATCTAGAGTCGTTACACCTTGGAAGACTTTTATTAAGCCATCTGTAATTAAATTTGCCATTTGCTGTTCTGTTGCAAGCTGACGTATTGTTTGGCTAGGCTCCTCTTTGAGGATTGCATCTCGGATTGTGTCTGTAACTTCAATTAACTCTGCAACAACTGTACGACCTAGATAACCTGTGCGATTACAGTGTTCGCAACCTTTACCTTGATACAATTGAATTTCTGGTTTATCAGCACTTTGAGGGTGAACTGACTGAAAAAGCTTGTTTAACTCCCCTGCTTTGATACCAAACTTGCTAGTTATCTCATTTTGCAAGTCGTCCGTTAACGTGTAACTATTGATACAATGTGGGCAGATTTTGCGCACTAGTCTTTGAGCGATTATTAGGTTTATGGTTGCTGCAATTAAGTAAGACTCAAGTCCCATTTGACGTAGACGTACTGGAGTTAAGCTTGCTGAGTTAGCATGCAAGGTTGCCAAAACTATATGGCCAGTTAACGCTGCTCCTGTTGCAATTTTTGCCGTTTCTTGATCACGAATTTCTCCCACCATGATCGCATCAGGATCTTGGCGTAAAATTGTTTTTAGGCCACTTGCCCAAGTAACACCTGCTTCGTTGTTAACCTGTACTTGATTAATACCATCTACATTATACTCAATTGGATCTTCAACAGTTGCAATATTGATTGTATCATTATTGATGTACTTTAAGATCGAGTATAAGGTTGTGGTTTTACCGCTACCCGTTGGGCCTGTACAAAGAATCATGCCATGCGGTTTATGTGCAGCTTGGGAAATTGTTTTAGCATCATTTAAGCTGTAGCCAAGGTCGTAAATTGTGGCCGCTTGCATGGAAGATGTTAAGAGGCGTAGCGCTACTTTCTCACCATGGTAAGTTGGGATAATTGTTACACGGAAATCAATTCCCTCATTATCAATTTTAAGCTGAAAACGTCCTTCCTGTGTGTGCGAATGCTCATCAGTTCTTAAATGAGCGATAACTTTAATGTGATTAATTAGTGTGTCGCAAATAATTTTATCAGTTAAGACAACTGTGTGAAGAATGCCATCGATCCGTATTCTGATTCTTAGATTATTCTCCATTGGTTCAACGTGAATATCCGAAGCATTTCTTTTATATGCAAAAAGTACCACCATGTTGAAAACCTCACTTGCCACACTTAAATCTAAATTTTTGCCGTTTTTGTTAATTTTCTCAACTAATTTAGCTAAGTCCTGTTTGATGTTAATACTATCCAAATACTGAAGTGCGTCTTGCAACTGATTTGGTGTTGTATAAAAAAGATTAAACGGTCTTTTGATTATTTTTTTTAATTCAGATTCAAGTTCAGGAGTTGGCCGTTTTGTTGTAGCAATTTTTAGCTCAGTTTCGTTACAGTCGAAGATACATGTTTGCAGCTTCACGGCTTTTTGATAATCCAACAATGAAGTACACTCATCTGGAAGAATAATGTTGCGTAAATTTGCGTATCTTGTGTTGTATAGTTGAGCAACTAAGCGACCGATATCTTGATCTGCTAGTAACTTTTGTTCAACTATAGAGTTTATTAGATCCTCCACAGACCCCAAATCTTGCAGTGACTGAAGCTGTTCTGGTGTAAATAGACCAAGTTTTAGCAGCGTGTCTAGCAACAATTTAACGTCAGCATTTTGAGATTCTCCTTTGTTTTTGGGCATTTTACTAATAATTAATCTTTTCATTATACATGGAATTCGCTTTTATTTCCATCTTTTTACTGTTAAAATTTTTGTAGATTTTAGTAAAGTAAATATATGCAGCGGAATCGCCCTAACTGTAGTCGCGGTTTTACATTGATGGAGATGTTAATTACGATTTCAATTATCGTTACACTTTTGTCGATTGTGACTGTTTCTATTGATCCTGCGAGAAGGATTCATCAGGCGCGTAATGCAGTTCGCTGGAGTAATGTGAACACGATCTTAAGCTCTGTTAAGAAATATCAAGTTGATAATGAGGGTGAACTACCAGCAGCTGTTGATAAGCTACCGTTTGATGAATATATAATGATCGGAACTGGCACAGATAATGCTGCTTGTCGTGGAACTAAGACGGAACCATATAAAAACTCGCGGACTCTTTGCCAAACTGAGTTTGGTGCGGGCGAAACAAATCAAGACTGTTTAGATTTAACAGGATTGAGACCTTATTTGGCGGATGTGCCCATTGATCCAAAAACAGGTACGCCAGAGTTTAGCCGCTTTTATTTCTCTAAGGAGAGTAATGGACTATTAAAGGTTGGTGCGTGTGACCCAGAAGGTGAAGAGTTTGGAGGAAGCGGAAAAGTAAGGTTTATTGAAATAACAAATTAAGCAAATATTTTGTTTGTGTTGTTTCGCACTTGCTAAAGGTTTTAACTTTTCGTGTATCTAAAAACTTTGTCAATTTGCTTGTCTGGTTTTAAATCTTTAATTGGGAATCCGTTGGAGATTACTACTGTTCCGGATTTTAATTTGGGCCAAATTTCTTGATAAAATTTGTACATTGTGGGAGCTAGTAAATAGCAAAATATTATATCGGCATCTTGATAGTTTTGTTGCCAAATACTTGCCAAACGAATCTGGCAATTTTTTGTAAATAAGCATCGTATTTTTGCTAAAAACCATGCACCAGGTGAAATTTCAAGTCCTACTGCATTTGCTCCAAGTTTGGCAGCAGCCTGAACAATGCGACCATCACCGCAACCTAAGTCATAAACTTTTTGACCTTTTTTTATCTCAGCTAACTTTAGCATTTTGGAAATTCGCTCCTGTTTGCTTGGTACGAAAGGTCCACCGGTGAACATTGCATAAAAGGTAGGAATCATTAATCCTGCAAATGCAATAATAATCCAGATGCTGTCTATTTTAAGTAGATATGCTATTGGTATGAAAAGTAAACTTAGGAAGAATAGTACAATAGCTTCAATCATTTTGTCTGTTTAAATAAAGTAAAATTAGGTTAATTTTTGTTGAATTCTCCTCTTCGTTATCTGCAAAATTTATTAAATGTTGGATTAGCAAGCAAATCAAGGTTTTACTAATGACTTTTTCGATAGTTGAGTTATGATTCGTAAAATTTGACTGTCTTATAATGTGGTCAATTTCTACTGGATTGTAATTGTTGAGCAGTTTGGCTAAGCCCCAATATGAGGGGATATGTTGAAAATGACGTGGGTTTAATAGGACTATTCCGTTGGTATTTTGACAGCTAAAAATATGACTTGAATCCGGTTCAGCGTAGCTAAACTCCATTGTTAGTTCAGACAATAGCTTATTGTTTAGCACAGGATTAATTTTATGTAAAAACTCCTTAGCAGGTGTTGGCAAGTTTTTTTTGATTAACTGCCACCAATTGTGTACCGATTGCTCTTCCCCTTGCGGTTCAAATAGTGGTCGTAGCTTTAATTTGTGCAAATTTAGGTAGTTGCTAATTTGTCTTTCAACTGATTCCGTTTGCCGAGGCTTTATATAGCTTGTTAGCAAATATGCAACACTATCTATAAATCCTGCTCTAAGTAACTCTGGCAATATAATTTGGGTTGTCTGCTGTTCGATTGTGGCAATTTGTCTTAAACGTAAAGCTTCCCACAGTATGTTTTCTGCACCAATTTTTAGTACTTGTGGTGGCTCGTTTGATTGAAATTCTAAAAGGTAGACCTGCTTTGAGTTTCCACTATTAAGAGTTGTGATGTTTGCCAAATCGGTTGTTGCAAAGTTCAGCTTTTGTAAAACATCTTGGATCATTAACCGCAAATTACATTTTGAACAGTTTGATCATGTTTTTCATTTGGCACTAACTTAATTAGGCATACTTTGTGACAAACACCAATTGTTTTGCCATGAAAATTACTAAGGTAACGGTCGTAAAAGCCGACACCATAGCCTAGACGGTTACCAGTTTGATCAAACGCTAATCCAGGTACAACTATTAAGTCTGGTATTAAGTGTGTGTTTCCTTTGGTTATTGGCTCAGGTATTTTTAGCTTATTATTGCTATCTAGGTCTGCAAAACTTGAAAAAGGATAAAATTGAATCGAGTTATCTATGGGATTTGTGACAGGCGCTAAGCAAGTGTACTTACTTTGATTTTGCCACAACCAATCAATAAATGGCTTTATGGAAAGTTCACGGCCAATGGCGTTGTAAACTCCAATTAATTGACTGTCGGTTTGTTGTACAAACTTAATTAAACCTGCCACAACATTGCTTGTAGCTTCTGCTTGTTCTGTTGCTGTAAGCGAATCCCTTTTTGCTTTTAGAGTTTTACGTAAACTTTGTTTCTGTTCTGCTAGCTTTTTGAGGTTTTGATCAGGCATTTTGGATTTTCTACAGGTATTTTCTACTGGTATTTTAATTGGACATAGTATACGATCCTTTTACAAATTGGTGAAGGGCAAGTGGCGGAATTGGTAGACGCGCCAGCTTGAGGGGCTGGTCCCGTGTTTTATGGGGTGGAAGTTCAAGTCTTCTCTTGCTCACCAGTGATTCATCGGCAGATGGATTTTTTTGGGTTTGGATTGGAGGAATTGCTTATATTTGAATTTACTTGGAAAAAATTTGACATGATAGGATTTAGTGATATAATTCATTCTTGTTAATTTTTTATTATGGACAAACCACGGACACACGAACTACCTGCAAATATTTCGGTTGCGAAAGCAAAATCATTGGGTAATTTATGTCAAGTAGCAACTGCATTTACTGGTACACATACCGAAAAAGTTGCACTTGAATTAATAGACTTAATCGAAGCAGCAAAGACTGTAGATGAGATCAGAGCAGCAGTTAATTCAGATATTGCCCAAGTAAAACTTAGTGCTGACCATGCACAAAACGAGCGTGCAAGGATAAAGCTTATACGTCAAGCTATGATTGACTTGCGAAATGTACTTAAAAATATTGGTATCACCGATTTAGTTAATGAAGTTGAGGCTGAAACAGATAGCTTAAATGGTTTGACTAAAATTTCTGACGTACAACTTAGGAATATTGTAGAACAAATGATTCAGTCTGAGCAATTACCTAGTTTGGATAGTGCAAATGTAGACTTTACCTTGGAATATTGTACTGAGATACTAAGAAATAATGGCTATGAAGTAACAATTGCTGATATTATTAGCGTTTTCAACTTAACAATTGTAGATAAACCAAATCTGGTGGATTTGATACCAGCTGCAGATACAAGCGAAGGAAAAACTGACAATAAAGCAGCAGGTAAATCACAAACTATCGATGAAAGAATAAAACTACAAGCCAAACTGTTAGCGGAACTTGATTTTGAACTGAAAAAACATGCACTTAAATTAGGCAAACTAGATATTGAGGCACCAGAATTTGATGAATTATTAAACATCTATATTGATCTAGCTCGCAAGTTGAATTACATCAAAAAGGTACTAGGTATTGATACATAAATCACTTTCGCTTATTCTACGTGCATCTTACATTTGCCCTATGAAGTTTAAGCTGGATAATGGCATTAAGTATTTCTTTCGCCTAACAATCATTTACATTCTTGTAACTGCAGCGATGGCGGCAGCTGCTTATGGGGTGGTTTTGGTAGTTAATGGCCTTTAACTTAATTCAATTTATTATGAAAATTTTTATTGCGGCTGATCATGCCGGTTATGAAATGAAAGAAAGTTTAAAAGAATTTTTGCAACTAGCAGGCCATGATGTGGAAGATTTGGGTGCACATCAATACGATGAGCCGGATGATTACCCTGATTTTATTATTCCAGCAGCGCAAAAAGTAGCAGCAACAGCTGATTCGATGGGTATAGTTTTAGGTGGATCTGGTCAAGGGGAGGCAATTGCGGCGAACAAAGTTGATGGAATTAGAGCAGCTCTATATTATGGACACAACATGGAGATTGTTCGACTTTCAAGAACACACAATAATGCAAATGTTCTATCCTTGGGGGCTCGGATGATTTCGCTAGAAGAAGCCAAAGAGGCGGTTTCAATTTGGTTAGAAACCAAGTTTAATGGTGAAGAACGTCATCAACGAAGGACGGATAAAATGCTTAAGTACGAGCAAGAAAGATCATAATTCACCTTCGCATCTTTGGCGCAACTTGCGTTGCGCCTGTTTTTTATTACTGTTTTTCGTTCTGAACTGATTTTACTTCTGGACAAGCCTTGTACTCGCAGTCAGCGCCTTGACGCATTAGAATAGTGCCGTCATCACAGATTCTAGCATCTTCTGGACAAGAAACTACATTGATGCTGTTTTCTTCTGTTTTATCCTGCCCGCAGCCAATTATCAATATGCTAGCAAATGCTAAAGTAATTAGTTTGTATTTGGTCATTTTTGTTTTTATTAAATTGTGATGTTTGATTTTAGCACAGATGTTTAATAATCTACAAAATGCTTTTTATGGCATTAGGGATTAATTCAGCTAAAGTTGGATGAATGTGGATTGTATCCAATACGTTGTCAATTTTTGCTTTGTTGCGAATTGCATAAACTAACTCGTGAATAAGATGCGGTGCGTCTGGGCCAACGATATGTGCACCTAAAATCAGCTTTGTGTCAGCTTCAATTAGTATTTTTACAAAACCATAGTTTGACTTTAGTGCCTGTCCATAACCGTTGTTAATATAGTTACGCTTAGCAACTAGATATTTTACTCCTTCAGCCCTTAGCTCATCCTCTGTTTGTCCTACACCAGCAACTCTTGGGTAACTAAAGACCGCATCGGGCATGGCAAGATAGTTCATTGGTTTTGGTTTGTTTTTATCTTCGCCAAATAGATTTTTAAACAAGCGCTCACCTTCATGATTTGCTGCATGTCTTAGTTGATAACGTCCAATAATATCTCCATAGGCATAAACTCCTTCTACGTTCGTTTTGAAAAAATTATCTACTTTAATATAGCCACGTTCATCAAGTTTAATATTTGTGTTACTAGCTAGTTTAAGTTGATCTGTGTTTGATTGAACACCTGTCACAACTAGTAGCTGATCGGCTGTCAGTTTTTTCTTCTTCCCATGATTATCGCAATAGACAGTAAAGTTTTTACCATCATGCATAACCTTTGTTGGGGTGTGATCAAAATGTGTTTTGTAATATTTTGTAAAGACCCGAGCAAATTCAGCTGCTGTTTCAGTGTCACTGTGTCCAAGTAGACGGTTGCTACGTACAATTAAATGAACCTCAGTACCAAGAGCTCCATAAAAGTGAGCTAGTTCGCAGGCAATGTGTCCGCCTCCTAAGATAATCATTTTCTTTGGCTGCTTTTTTAGTTTAAGCGCTTCGGTACTAGTGATGTATGGTGTACTACTTAACCCCTCAATTGGTGGAATAAACGGGCGCGCACCGGCGACAATAAAAATTTTATCTGCTGTAATTTGATTTTTACCAACTTGAACTACTTTATCGCTAACAAAATAAGCGTGATCTTTGTACCAATCTCGATTAGGATCTTTATTTAGCGCTGGTTCTATACTTTTAGAATCTGCTGTTATTTCATCGTTTACATCTTTAATGATTTTGGCCCAATTCACTTTGATCGCTTTTTCGGGCAGAGAAATGTGAAAACGTTTTGCATCTTTAATTTCACGCATGAGGTCAGCGTGATGGATTAACATTTTTGAAGGAATGCACCCGCGATTTAAACAGGTTCCTCCAAGTGGACCAGATTCAATTAAGGCAACTTTATAACCCATTTTGGCCGCAGGCGTTGAGATCTTTATGCCCGATCCTGATCCGATGACGATTATATCGTATTTTTTCATTTTTTTATTTTAAATTTGTTGGCTTCTTTTAATCTAGCAATTACCTTAACAGATAGCAACTTTCTTGCTATAATGTAGTTACATGGAATTTTTAAAATTGCTGTAAATAGATGTCGAGCATAAAGCCAAAAAAATCGATTACCAAAATTGCGATTATTGCTCGTGAAGGTATTAAGCAGCACAAAAAGACTGTCGAAGCTGTGGTTGAAAAACTAAAAAGCGAAGGCAAAGAGCTATTTTTTGATGAAAACGCTGCTGGACTATTTCCAAAAGAAAAGGTTTATAGCCGTAAAGAGTTAATGAAAATTGTTGATCTAGCAGTTGTTTTTGGAGGTGATGGCACTCTACTAAATATTGCTCATTCACTGTCAAAAAAGGTGGTTTACATTTTGAGTATCAATACAGGTACTCTTGGTTTTTTAACTGAAGGAGAACCTAAAAAAGCACTCCAATTATTGGATGCCACGCTTAATGGGCAGGTTAATGTTGATCGACGAGATTTACTTAGAGTTACTGCATATTGTGGTGGCAAAAAACTTCATACTCACTTGGCACTAAATGAGGCCGTAATAAGTCAGGGTGCAAAAGCTAGACTAATTGAACTGCAAGTTGAAGTTAATCAGCGCAAAGTTAATCGTTATCAGTCAGATGGTTTGATTATTTCTACGCCAACTGGATCAACTGGACACTCTTTGTCTGCCGGTGGCCCAATTGTACATCCTTCTGTAGAATCGATTATTCTAACACCGATCTGTCCAATTGCATTATCTAACAGGCCGATTGTTTTACCTAGCAGCAGACAGATAACTATTAAAGTAGCGACCTACCGTGACGTTCACGAGAGCGTAATGCTTACGATAGATGGACAATTTTGTTTGCCCCTCGAATACGGTAGCGAAATTAAATTGCGACAATCTAGCCGCAAGTTATATTTAGTGAGAAAAACAGGTGCCAGTAATTATTATAGGAAGTTAAGAGGGAAGTTGGGGTGGGGCTAAGAAAAATCAAATACTTCTCTGCTCGCTGCGCTCAACGATCCGTATTTGATTTTTCTTAGCC
>CAYLRB010000004.1:0-47396 GCA_964386265.1 uncultured Candidatus Peribacteria bacterium
AGCTTTGAGTAAATATTCTTTAGTTAGTTTCTTGCTTAGCTCTACGCCAGGTTGATCAAAAGCGTTGATGTTAAAGAATTCACCTAGGAGCCCAACGCTAAGTTGGAAGAACATAATTAGCTCGCCGATGGACTCTTCACTAATTTCAGGTATTGTTAATGTTGCGTTTGGAGTTTTGTAATTTGTTAGTGCATCTAATGTGGCTTGATGTTCTGTATCTAATAGTTGCTTGAATGTAACATTGTTTAAGAATTCGAAACCAGATGTTGTTACTTCGATTTTGCTAGAGTCAGCTTGTTGATTTTCGACTTTTATAGTCAGGATTAATTTGTCTTTAGGGCCTTCGGTGTATAACTGGCTTTGTGAATGTTGATCGGTGACGCCAAGTGCATTTATGGGGGTGATACCTACGTTTACTTGCTCCCCTGCTCGGTTTACTTCTTTGCCAATGCTTTCCGCAAGCAGTTGTCTATACCAGTCAGCGATGGTGAATAACTTGTTGCTATATGGCATCAAGACTGTCATGTTGACGTTTTGTGTTGTGTAAAGTTGGTGTTGGTAAAAAGCGAGATCGTAAGCTGCGTGCGTTGTTGAACTAAAAAACTGTTCTTTTAGTTGTTCAGCACCTTTTAGTAATTTTTCTATGTCTATGCCAAGTAGGGCAGCTGGTAGTAGCCCCACCGCTGTTAAAACAGAGAATCTGCCACCGATTTTAGGTGGTACATCAAAAGCGGGAATATTTTCTTTGGTTGCAATTTCCCGTAGTAAGCCAACTTCAGGGTCGGTAATAAAGACGAATTGATCTTTGGAATATTTTTTTTGAAAATAATAGTATTGGCTTAATGTTTCAGGTGTTGTGCCGGATTTTGTTATTACGATGAAAAGAGCTTTGCTAAGGTTGAAACTGGCTTCGAAATCTGCGATGAGGTCAGGATCAATGTTGTCCAAGATGTGGATCGTAGGACTGTTTTTTCGTTGCTCGCTAGTTAGCTCGTTCCAATAGTATGGTTTCAGGCTTTTTAGTAATGCAGTTATTCCAAGTGCTGAGCCGCCGATACCCAAAATTACTATTCTCTCAAATTTGTTTTTTACAGATTCGCTAAACTGTTTGATTCCTTCAATATCAACATGTTCATGAAGGTTTAACCAGCCTTGGTCTCTGGATATTAGTGCAAGTTTTTTTGTGCTGAAATCTTGAGCTTGATCTTTAGAGTATGTCGGTAGATTTAGGTTCATCGTTTTTGATTAATTAATTGTCAATAATTTAGTCTTTAATTTTATGAAATACAACATGCTATTTTTATTGACCTTTGGGGGGAAAGTACTATTCTGTGTCAGGTTTGATAATTCAACTTGATGAGATTTAAAATTGCATATGGATCGGGTGGTGGAAACACGGAATTAGTTTGTCAGTTTATCGCAAAATGTTTGCAGGAAGCTGGTCATCAAGCTGATTTATTGCGCTTTAAGTTGATTCAGCCTGCAGATTTATTGAGCGATGTTGACTGTATAATTTTGGCGAGTCCAACGTATGGACACGGTTTGCTTGAGCAGTACACAAATAAGTTTATGGCAAAAGCTGAGCAGGAAAATTTTGATTTTAAACAGGTGCCATGTGCGGTTGTTGGCTTGGGTGACATGATGTACGATTCAGATTATTTTATTGAAGCAGCTAAAATTTTGAAGGAGTTTGTAGTTAAGCATAATGGTAAAATGACAGAACATCCTTTGATGATTGCCAAATCACCAATCCCCCATTTGGATACAAGTGTGCGTAAATGGGTTGAGCGTGTAATTCAAGCTATTTAATTTAAGGCTAAGTCTAATGAATAATAATTTGCAACGATACAGAATTGGAATTTTGGGAGAAAGTGGGTCAGGTTTGCTTAGTACTGGTGAAATTTTGACTAAAGCGCTAAAAAATTTGGGATTTTATTTGGTGGCAGATCGCGAATATATGTCTTTGATTCAAGGTGGACACTCTGCTTACATTTTAAATATTAGTAAGGAGCCTATTTGGTCTTTGTCTGAAAGTGTTGATTTGATGTTAGCGTTAGATAAGCAAAGTTTGGAAGCTTTAGATAGTAAATTGATTGATAATGGTTTGTTGTTACATGGTTACGAAAAGCCAAAAGGTTTAAGGCAAATTTTGGAGAGACTTGAAGCTCGTGGTGTTAAAGAGTTTGCTTTGCCAAGTAGAGAGATGGCTTATGCGAATGGTGGAACTGTTTTGATGACCAACATGGTTTTAATTGGAGCGTTGTGGAAGTTGCTTGGTTTACCGTACCAAGTGATTGCTGATGAAGTTACTGAGCGTTTTAAGAGTAAGCCTAAATTGTTAGAAATTGATTTGCTGTGTTTGCAAGCAGGCTTTGATGCGGTTGAAAAACAGGTTGAGCTTGAACTACCTACAGAGATTCAGGATTCGATTGTTCTAAACGGTAATTTGAGTTTAGCTTTGGGCGCTGTTCACGCTGGATGCCGTGTCTATTATGCTTATCCAATGAGTCCTTCGAGCAGCATTTTGACATATATGATGGAGATGGCTCCAAAAACTGGGATGTTGGTTAAGCAGGTTGAGGATGAAATAAGTGTTGTTCAGATGGCAATCGGGTCGATGTATGCGGGAACTCGTGCTTTGGCAGCTACATCTGGTGGTGGCTTTGATTTAATGACGGAGTCAGTTTCATTAGCAGGTATTATTGAAAATCCGCTGGTGGTAATCAATGCTCAACGTCCTGGTCCTGGAACAGGTTTGCCGACTTGGACAGCTCAAGGTGATCTTAATTTAGCAATGTATGCTGGTCACGGAGAGTTTGCTCGCATGGTGATTGCTGTTTCGGAGGTTGAAGATTGTTTTGAACTAATTCAG
Source organism: uncultured Candidatus Peribacteria bacterium (assembly GCA_964386265.1). Lineage (GTDB taxonomy): Bacteria > Patescibacteriota > Gracilibacteria > UBA1369 > UM-FILTER-41-14 > CAYLRB01. Next base: position 2,873 of record CAYLRB010000004.1, read on the forward strand.
CATGCTTTCAATTATGCGGAAAAGTATCAAATGCCAGTTGTAGTTTTAACAGAAAAAGTTATTGCTGAGTCCCTGTGGTCAATTAAGCCTTTTGAGCAGAATACTGTGCCGATCGAACGTGGGTTAGTAACTGATTCAAAAGAGTTGGCAGGTTTACTGCAAGCGGATAGGTATAAAATTACTGAATCAGGTGTGTCTAAACGCTGGTTGCCGGGTAGTTCAGACACTTATTATTTTGCGAATGGCGACGAACATTTAGAAGATGGCTCATTAACTGAGGATGCCGAACCAGCTGCAGCAATGTATGCTAAGAGGAATCGCAAATTGGATGCTGTTTTGGCTGAATTGCCAGAACCTAAACTATATGGCACGGAAACGGATGCAGATATTGCATTTGTTGGTTGGGGTAGTACAAAAAATGCGATGTTAGATGCAATTAAGTTGGCAGCTGACCAAGGTAAAAAAATTGCGTATTTGCATTATAGCTTTGTATATCCATTAAAGACCGAGCGATTAAAGCAGTTTGTTGCGAATAATAAAAGAATAGTTTTGATTGAAGGTAATTATAACGGCCAGCTAGGTCAGTTAATAACGCAAGAGACTGGAATTCAATTTACGGAGAAATTGCTAAAATATGATGGGCGGCCGTTCTTTATTGAGGATATTATGAACTTTATTTTAACTTAAACTGCTATGGTTTTACATGATCCACATTTTAAGGAGTTGATTGCTCATGGTAAGGGCTGTGAACAATGGGATTCGCACCGTAAAATTACTTGGTGTGGTAACTGTGGTAATTATGGTATTCAGGCAGCTATTAAGAGGGCGTTAACCTTGGAAGGATTAGGCGTTCGTGATGTTGTATTTTGTTTTGATGTTGGTTGTAGCGGTAATGGTTCAGATAAAATTGAAGGTTATACAATACATGGTTTGCACGGACGAGTGTTAAGTTTGGCAGCAGGCGTTAAATTAGCGAATCCAAATTTAAAGGTTTTTGCTGAAGCTGGTGATGGAGCAACTTTTAGTGAGGGAGTAAATCATTTAGTTCATGCAGTACGCAATGATTATCCGGTGATTTTTTTACACCACAATAACGAGAATTATGGTCTAACGACTGGGCAACCATCGGCTTTGTCTCCTAAAGGTGCTAAGCTAAATGCAGCGCCGGAAGGTGGTGTTGCGGTTGAACCTTTAAATCCTTTAGATTTTGTTTTGAGTTTGAAGCCGACATTTGTAGCACGTGGTTTTTCAGGAGAAGTTAACCATCTTACTGATTTGATTAGAGAAGCATTAAAGCACCCAGGGTTTGCATTTATTGATGTATTGCAAGCTTGTCCTACTTACAATCGTGAAACTCCTGATGACTGGTATTCGACTCGTGTGCGAGACGTTGCGGAGTTAGCTGGTTATGATTGTATGGATATTTGGCAAGCGCGTAGGATTGTACAAAATGAAGATGAAAAGTTTTATTTAGGTGTTTTATACAAAAATCCTCGGTCGGCAGACTTTTTTGCTGCTCAACAAGCTCACAGAGCTGGACGGAATACAACTTCGATTGAAGAGGTTAAGGGATATGATGTATCTGATTTATTGAAAGGGCTTGTTTGAGATGTGGCCTACCGACGCATATGATACTCGTTATACAAGTTATCTGCCTTGGTAAGATTGCCTGAAAGTTGTAGTTTCCACTCAGCTGGATCTTTTTGCTCATTTTTGATCATGCCGTTATGCGCATATTGGTGATGTATGTCACATAATGGTACTACGGACTCATGACTTCCCCCTTCTGCATACCTTTCTCTGTGATGTAACACCTCAACTTCACGGTTACACCCCTTGTATACACAAAGCTTTGGCATTGCTTTTTTGATTGCTGCCGGTATATATCGTGTTCTTATTTGTGACCCCAGGATCACTTTTTGCAGCACAACCTAGTGCACGCTACATACTGCAACTTAACTTTTATGCAATAGCGGTATCACTTTTCATATATTGCAGTGAGCTGGCATGATTTACGCCGTCTGCCATTTTGATGATTTTAACTTTGCCATCTTTGCTTGTGAAATTACCTTTGTCATCTAGTTTTCCGCCAAGACCTTCCGCGATAAGTGGAATTCCGGTCTGATTTTTTGGTATGGCTCCGTAGTAAATAGTTATACCATCTGGGTAAGCACCGTTATTCAAGTTTGCTAAAAGTGTTTCTGCTTGTTGCTTGTGACAAACTGGGTCATAAGCTTTGACTGATTTTGGTAACTTTTCTGTTAAGCTCATTAGATTTACAAAGCCATAACTGTGGCACTCTGCATCGAATTTATCTTTATTAATTTTGATTCCCAATTGTTCACTTAAGTTTGAAATTATTGCAGGAATTTGATTTATGGTTCCTCCTGACCCTTTTCCGCCATAAGGTGCAATGACAATTTGATTGCCTTTAGTTGGCATGTTTGCACTTAACTTGTTGCCAAATTCATTAAAACTAGGTGGCGTTTTTCTTGTGGCTCCATGGAAGTATAGTTTTGGCTCCGCGTTCGGATTGACGTTTGGAGGGACAAAAGCAATGTAAGGAGGTTTTGCATCAGGAAATTCCATTTTTTTGTACTCACCTACGGTTTCTTGTTCAGCTTGTTCACTGCCGCTTTTTGGAGATTGATTGGGGCTATTGTTTATTGAGTCTAAATTTAGACCTAAGCTTTCTAAAATAGGCTTAATTCCTTTAACAAATTCTGTAAATGCCTTTGTTAAGTTTTCAAAGAATTCTGGTGACTGGAGATCTTTAAATACATCTTGTAACCTGTCTCCAAATCCCTCACCAGCAAAATTGTCGATTTCATTTTTTGGCTTTTCGGCACCTGTTTCTTTAAGATTTTTAGTCATTTGTTAACTTAAATTTGGGTCGATGTAAACATGAGCAGCGCCATCTTTTTTGATGTTGGCAGCCACGAATAAAGCAAAGCCGTCTTCAGTGCGTAGGCAGCCTTGCGAGCCTTTGTCGCCATTGGCTAGTTTTTGTTGGCTAGGTGTTCCATGTAAACCAATGCCTCTGGTGGTAGCGTTGGAATTGTTGCCTTCAAGACCTTCAAACCTTAAAAAGACGGTAGAAATTTTGCCGTTTGCAGGCCTTTCACTTATATTTCTTAATTTGCTGTTGCCGGGAGGGGTTTTGCCGGTATTGCGCTCATTCCCGTAACCACCATATCCTAATGTGGCTGGACCAATGTATAGTTCATATGTTTTTGGATTTTGCGGATTGAAATCTTCACGACTTACTGGTTTGATCGCAATTACTTTTTGACTTCCACTGTCTCCGCCTGCAACTAGTAGCATCTCATTTTGATTCCAGCCATGTTCTTTTGCAGAGTCAATTTGTTTTTCTAGGTTGTTAACTAGAGTTAATTTTTCAGATGTATCAGTAATCTTTTTTGTTGAATTAAGCTTTTGTTTGATTATGTCAGAGTCTTTACGATTGGATAGTAGTTCATTAAATGCTTTGGCAATTTCGGGATCTTCTAGATATTTGTTGAAGTCAGGATCATTAGTGAACTTTTCGATTTCTTGTTTATTGGCCTTGCCATCTACGATTTTTTGAACATCAGGATTATCCTTTAGTTTGCCCAAAATGCCGTTGGCCATGTTTTGTAAATTTCCCTTGAGATTTTCCCACAATAATTTTAATTCTTTGCCAGCTTGAACTACATCGCTTAGCTTTTTGATGGCATCTTTAATTCCGTCAAATTGGCCTGATTCTGACTGTTCAGATTGTTCGTTTTGGCTGTTTTTGTTTAAGTTGTCTGGATTTGCCACACAAATAGCTAAATAACATCTAGTCATTATAGCATAAATGTGAGGAAAAAGGAACTATTATTGTGTAGGTGGTAGTTTACAGTATTCTACTAATTGAGCTAACTCAGGATCGGTTGTTTGACAAGTATGAGCAGTGGAAACTCTTAATTTTGATTCAGTAGTTGGGCTGCAGGTTTTTACATTATTGTTTGGGTTTTGACCTACTGTTAAAGTGGTACAGATTTGTCTTGGCTCTGGGAAAAAGTTTTTATTCATTATTTGAACGGCACTTGTATCTATTGATAGATAACCAGCGGTATTTAATTTTGTGTACCCGATTTGCCAAAATTGAGTTGTTGTATCAGGAGCTGGGGTAAATATACATTGAGTTGTTCCTTGCATATTTGGGTCAGCTTGTTCAAAAATAATATTTGGTTTTTTGTGTAAAATAATGCAGTCTATGTGTGCAGTTGGAGCAATATTTTTGCAAGTGATGTCTACAGATTTGAGAGGTTCGTTGTTGAGAGTAGTACTTTCTGCTACAGCAATACTGCAGACTCCATCTTTTATACCATTTGTTATTTGAGCAGGAATGCTCGGTTTTTGTTGTTGGCAGCCTGCTAGTAATGTACCAGCAGCTAAGATAAGGTTTAAAGATGTATTTTTTAACGTGTTTGTTGACATATAGGTAGATTATGTAGATATTTGCACCAAATCTACATATTATTTTAAATATGTCAATAGATTAGTTTTCCTTTTCTATCGTTTAAATCCCCCTACTTCCTACCCTTTTTTGCTCACCTCCATCCAGTCTTTTAAAAACTTTTCTTGTCCGATGTCCGTCAAAGGATGTTTGAACAGTTGAGTTAACACTTCGGGTGGCATAGTAGCAATATCTGCTCCAAGAGCTGCTGCTTGACTAATGTGGCGAGGATGTCTGATGCTTGCAACTAATACTTCGGTACTGAAATCATAGTTGTTGTATGCGTTGACTATTTCCGCAATTAAGTCCATCCCTTCGTGGCTAATGTCGTCTAAACGGCCGACGAACGGGCTAATAACTGTTGCTCCGGCTTTAGCAGCTATAATTGCTTGATTAACTGAGAAAACTAAAGTTACATTTGTTGAAATCCCCTCTTGTGTAAGTTCGTGGCAGGCCATGATCCCTGCTGGTGTCATTGGTAGTTTGACATAAATGTTTTTCGCCCATTTAGCATAAGCTTTTCCTTGTTCGACCATTTCATGTGGATCAAGGGTTGTTACTTCGCAGCTAACTGGTCCTGTTACAACTTCGCAAATTTCTTTTATGCGTGTTTCTAGGTTTACCCCTTCTTTAGCTATGATACTTGGATTTGTTGTTACGCCATCAACTAACCCATAAAGTAGAAAACTTTTGATTGCTTCAAGATTGGCGGTGTCTAGGAAAAATTTCATATTTCAGTGGTTTATATATAATCGCCTTGATTCTATGCTAAATAGTATTTTACTTCAAATTGAATTCACCTAAATAAAAATTCATGCTATACTGATCGGAATAACAAATAATTTGAGCTTAATATGTCAGAATCTGCAAAAGTACCGATGGATCAATTAGTGGCTGCACTTGAAGAAGAAATGCAGAAAAAGGATTTTAGAGTAGCTATCTTTGGTTCAGCTCGTTCAAAGCCGGAAGATCCAGAATATAAGTTGGTTTACAACTTGGCGAAAATGATTGCAGAGGAAGATATGGATTTGGTTAATGGAGGTGGCCCAGGGATTATGGAGGCCGCAAGTAGAGGCCACAATGCGGTACCTGATCGTGGTAAAGAGGTTCATACTTTGGGTTTGAATATTAAGTTACCATTTGAGCAAGAAGCGAATCCTTATTTAGATATTGAAACAACATTTGACACATTTTCTCACCGTTTAGACCAGTTTATGCTTTTAACAAGCGTATTTGTGGTTGCTCCGGGTGGAATTGGGACATGTTTGGAGCTGTTTTATACATGGCAATTGATGCAAGTTGATCACATTTGCCGTGTGCCAATTATTCTGATTGGCGATATGTGGCATGACTTGATTAAATGGGTAGAAAAAGAGTTGCTAGAAAAAAATAAGTTCATTAGTAAAGCAGATTTGTATCCGATCGTTTGTGTTGATACTGCTGAGCAAGCAATGTCCGTAATTAAAGTAGCTAAGGCGAATTTTGATTTAGCTGGTGACAACGCCTGTTTGAATATTGAAAGATATGCAGCGGCAGTTAAGCAGCTTGGGTTTAAGTCGTAGTTTGGAGCGTGTGAAACGTTTGTTTTTTGACCAACACATATACTGAAGCACGCTTTGCGTGCTTCTATTGTAAATCTAAATCTCAAATTGTAATGTTTAAGTTGTATGTAATTTAAACATTCAATTATGAAAAAGCATGTTAATGGTTTTATTGATTTTATTCGACAACAAGGTGTAGTTGGCTTAGCAGTTGGTTTTATTTTAGGTGGAGCTGTTAGTAAATTGGTGGCTTCGCTTGTGCAAGATGTTATTCAGCCGGCAATTGGTATGATTTTTGGTTCTACAGAGGGTTTAATTGGATTACATTACGCGTCGATAAATTATGGGAAATTTTTGGCAATAGGGATTGATTTTGTAATTGTTGCTGCAGTGGTTTATTTTGGCGTTAAATTGATTGGGTTGGAAAAGCTGGATAAACCTAAAGGTTAAAAATAATGGATTTTATAATCAATTTTATGTTACTGTAGCAGTACGTTACGATAGCCCATGATTTATGATTTCTAAAAGCTTTAAATTACTGATTACTGTTTGTTTTTGTTCCTTGGTTTTGCTTGTAATTCCGAATTTACTGCAAGCACAAGGACAGTGTGCAGGTTTCCCAGATGTTGATGGTGATGATAATTTTTGTTCTGCAATTGAGTACGCAAAAAAAATTAATGTTATTACTGGACAAAGTTCAGGAGAGTTTGGATATGATCAAGTTTTGAATCGTGCAGAAGCGGCTGCTGTTTTAGTAAGATATTTAGATATATCTTTACCAACTGAATTTTCGGAAATTTCTAAGTTTAAAGATGTAAAAAAATCTGAATGGTATGCACCTCATTTTGAAATCTTACTAAAAAGAGGTATATTTAAAGGTTATCCTGATGGAACATTAAAACCGGCTGGTAATCTTAATAAAGCTGAGTGGATAACTCTTTGGTATAGAACTTTGGAGTTTGCTGGTAGTAAACAAGAGCAATCAATTAAAGATGTTGTAAAAGATAAAAGCACAGAGTGGTTTAGATTTTACTTAAATGATGCTGTATCTAATGGATTTATTACTTTGAATGCTGGTAAATTTGAGCCTGATAAAGGTCAAGTAAGGCAATTAGTTGCTGATTTAATATACCGTTCAAAAGATGCATCGGCAAATCCGCCAATTCTAGAAGGTGATAGTAGTGGTCAAGGTATTGATGGTAGTAAATTGGGATTATTAGCAGGTAATGATGAGTTGAAAAATTATGCAGATGTTATGGTTGGAAATCAGTTTAGTGATGCGCCAAATAACGCTACTGTTGTTGAGCTTTCCGATAACGATAGTTTAACTGATGTTTTTAGTAAAAGTTTGTCAGCTATGTCTAAGACTAATGATTTGGTTGTTTGGGACGTTAATAGTTTGTCTGCTAGCGGTAGAAATCGACTTTTAGATGGATTAATTACTTTTGCTGCTTATTTGGATAGGTTTGAGCAGGTTCAAAAAATAGGTGATACATACTATCAGTTAAAAGTTCTTGATTTTGATATGCATGTACTTTGGAACCAGTCTATACCTGCAAACTTAAAATCGGGTACAGTCGGTGTTTTTGCAAATGGTGTTTTATTAAGTGATTCCGATTTTCAAAGAGATTCATTGATCTTACCGGTTATTATTTGGAACAACTAAAATTGATCCCATGTTATATTTACTGAGATTTTCAGGGCGTATTGTCTTGAAATTAGCTACAAGTTGGTCGAGATTAGTTGGTCATAATAGATTATACTTTTTGGATTTAACACTATGGTTATTTGGTGGCGGATTTTTAGCGATCTGGTTTTGGTTTGATGGGTTTGTAATAGCACACATTTACTTGTTAATGTCGATTGTTTTTTTAATGTTATGTCGCTGGTTTATTGCCACAGTATTGCCAGTGTCAGTTCCTCCTTTGGTTAATGATCCAAAATACTTAAAGCCGTTGTTGGATAAATTTTCAAGCGAATTGGCTGAGTTAATACCTCAACTTGAAACTCAGTTGAAGGAGTTTTTTGATTTGTCAGGCTGGAAAGCAGATGATTATAGGCAGTTAACGGTTCATGATGTTGCAAATTTAAAGCAAGCTTGGTGGAAAATAATATTAACAATGAAAAGGTTAGAAACAGTACGCCGTAGGTTCAGTAGATTTTTTGAATTAGCTGATCATAGATATTGTTTTAGGGCGTTATTAATTTCATATACAGCCCAGATGCAAATTCTTGCAACAAGTTTAGCAATTATGGAGCGTGTAAATGATCATAAGTTTGTTGAAGAAATTTTAGATGATCAAGAGTTGTCGCTTGGGCTTTTGCCAGATAATTACCAACGGCTTGTTAGGAACACTTTACATATTAGTGAGTTGTTTCAGGCTTATTTATATGCAATTTATTTCCAGGATTTAAAAGTTAAGCATAGTTTAAAAGATAGCAAGCTCGGCAAATATTTAAGCTTGGCAATTTTATTTGTAATTGATTCATTTGTGCGAATTGGTTATTGGAATGCTTTTAATTCAACTAGGCGTTTAGTACGGCGAGAGTCATTTAGGCTGATTTTTCCAATTCAAAAAAACTTGGCTGAGGCAATTGGTAATACTAGACTGGCTGTGCGCAGCGAGTATTTGATTGGGCGTGATGACATTTTTAAGATGTATGAGAGTCTTGAGCCATTGGATTTGATAACTACTCGTTCGGCTTGGTACTTAAGTAATGCTTGGCTGCCAGGATTTTGGACACATGTAATTGTTTACTTAGGAGAACCTGAGAGATTTATTAATTATTTCGAGTTGGATTCTGATGTTTTGAATTACATTCAAGAGAGTTATGGTCATAAATCTTTGAAAGATCTGCTGGATAAGCATCATCCATTGGTTTGGTCTCGTTGGAAGGAGTCGGAAGATGGGTTCGCCTGCAATATAATTGAGGCTGTGGCACAGGGTGTTATCATTAGACCATTAGAAGTCGCGTGTGAGGCAGATTATGCAGCTAGTATAAGACCAAGAATAAGTAAAGTTGAAAAGTTGAAGATTGTTTTAGAAATGTTTGGTCATTTTGGAAAACCTTATGATTTTAATTTTGATTACACTATTGATAGCGCATTAGGATGTTCGGAGCTTGTTTATAAATCTTTTAATAAACATGTTAGCTTACCGGTGAAAATCAAACAGGTTTCAGGTCGATTAACGTTACCTGTACATGAGTTTTTGAGAAGTTTTGCTCGTGAACGTGGATTTTTCACGAAAAAACCTAAAAATAGTCGGCATTTCTGGGATTTTGTTTTTTTCTTGGATGGAAGGCCTCGTCTTGGTCATGCAGAGTGGCGTGATGAAAAAGCTTATTTAAAGTCGGTTGGCCGAACTCGCTGGGACTAAAAGATGGTATTGTTATTTTTGAATGAATTTTGTTTACCTTATGGCGATTTTGTGATATAATCTCTAGATATAACAGTAGCTATGAAAAATAGATCTATTAATAAAAAAGAGGAAGTTAAAAAAATGCTTACAAGCTCTAGTCTGATTGCACAATCTGGTTATACAGTTGAGCAATGGCATAAGATTTTGGAAGTTATTCCAGCTGATCAGTTGGATGAGTTGTATGGGTTTTTGTTGTTAGAAACTCAAGCCAAGTAGTGCGTCAAATTGTTTAAGTCGATGCCTTCCTGTTTGAGGATGGTTGTTTTTGCTTGTGCTCCCCTGTTGTATCCACCTAGGCCTTGTTTGCTTATTACTCTATGGCAAGGAATTGCTGGATCGTAGTTTTTGTTCAATATCCACCCTACTTGACGGGCGGCTTTGGAATTGCCGGCTAGCTTAGCTACTTGGCCATAAGTCATTAGTTTGCCAACTGGTATTGTTTTGACGATTTGTTGGACACGTTCGGTAAAGTTCATAATGTTTTTTTTTGCTTGTTTAATGTAGACTAGCACTGACAGCTTGCTAATCCAAGGATATTTCTGTTAGTTTGGATGTAATATAAATATTGAATTATGACTCTATATGATCTGATAAATTACGTTACTAAATTTTTGGCGCTAGGAACTATTGTTCTACATGTTGTATTACTGGCATATGTTGTTGTTTTTATTGGTGCTAGATTTTGTAAATGTATGAAGAATTTTAAGGCGAATTTGGATGACTTTATTAGCAAACAGCTTGCTTATTTGATTTTGTTTTTAAGTTTTGGGGGAATGGTTGCAAGTTTGTTTTATTCTGAGATTGCGTTGTATGAACCATGTGTACTGTGTTGGTATCAGAGAATTTTTATGTATCCGTTAGTTTTCCTTGCCATAGCAGCAATTCTTTATAAGAAGGCAAAGCCTTTCTTGTCGGTTTATGCAATGCCTTTGATTTTTTTTGGTTTGTTGATAGGAATCTACCAAGTTTTAGCTAAGGTTATTGCTACATTTACTTCCGTTAATGTGGATAAATTTTTGCCTTGTTCAACTGATCCAGGGGCAGTAAGTTGTTTGACTGACTATTTTGTGGAGTTTGGGTATGTAACGATTCCGGTTATGTCACTAACGTTGTTTGTTTTTTTGACGATCGTGACAGTAATTACACTTATGAAAGAAAAAAGGGGCTGACAACTGATCTGAAAAGTGCTAGATTGTGTACCACATTACTGGTTTTTGTTTTTTGATTAAATTTTATGATTAAGTTGTTACAGAAGCTTGTGTTAGCGGTTTTTTTGTTTTTGCTTACCTTTAATATTACTGTTGCGAATACGAATTTTAGTGATCTTAGTGAGGATACTATGTATATTGATGCAATTGATTATTTGCTGGAAGAAGAGCTGCTTACTGGTTATCCAGATGGGACGTTTAGACCTGAGAGATTAGTTAATAGAGCAGAGTATTTGAATTTATTGCTTAAATCTTTTGCAATTAAAACTGAAGATGCTAGCGAGAAATGTTTTCCCGACGTGACCTTAAATGAGTGGTACACGAATGCTGTTTGTACAGCTAAAAAATTGGGAGTTATTGAAGGTTTTAACGATGGCAATTTTCAACCAGAAAGGTTAGTGAATTTGAGTGAGGCGGCAAAAATGCTTGTTGAAATTGCGTTAATTGCTGATTTGCCTTTGGCAGATGTATGGGAAAAGATTGATGAATCAGATTCGGATAATTGGTTCGAACCTTATTTGGAAATTTTGAGTAATAGTGGGGTTGATTTAGCGGATATTAAATTTTATCAACAACTAAAACGGCAAGAGATTGCATATTTGTTAGCAACAATTTTGCAGGCGGACAAAGATGATTATGAGTTTTTGGAACTTGATTTTTCGGTTAAAGCTTGCGCTGATGGTCAAACAGAAAGCCAATCCCCTGTTCCATATGAAGGTGAATTACGAACTTTGTGGCTAGATTGGTTTAATGCTGAAAGAGCAGAGCGTGGATTAGATGCATATACATATAATTCTGATTTAGATAGAACAGCTAAAAACTGGTCAGATATTGCTTTGCAAAATGGAACAATTACACATAAAAGAAGTGGCCAAACTTCTTACTATGATTATAAGATCATGCAAAACTGGTTTAGCGATCAAGGAGTCAGCTTCGCTAAAGTTGGTGGGACATTGTTTACAGAAAATATTGGTTGGGGCTATGCAAAATGTAAAGAGGGGCAAGATTGTAAGCAGCAGTTTGTTTCTGCTTTACGATCGATTTTTGATTTTTATATGAGTGAAGAAGGCAAAGCTTATAGTCCACATTTTAATTCGATTGTAAGTAAAACTTTTAATCAGGCTGGTCTAGGTTTAGCGTACGATGAAGCAAGTGGTAAGTTGTATTTAACTATGCACTTGGGGGTGATGGATACTGCTGAAAGCAGCTGCGAGTTGTAGGGCTGAATTACGATAAAAATAGTGTTTTTATAAATAACACAAAACCTACGAGCGCGTTTATATATGGATATAGTGAGTAAAACTTTATGATTTTAGTGGAGCCACCTCTTACTGAGAGTTCGGCAAATGCAATGTATATAAAGCCGATTATTAGGCTTAATAGTTTAAGCACAGGGAAACTTATTATTGTGGCAATAAAGTAGCAGAGCTGACAAAAACGGATTGTTTTTGTAAATCCGAGTTTTGTGGCAATAGTATTTAATCCAGCTTGTTTATCAGCTTCAATATCTGGTACTGCAGAAATGGCATGCATTGCCATTGCCCAAAGGCCAGCTGCAATGACTAGCGAGATGTTTAATGAATTGCTACTAAAAAGTTGAAAACCAACTATTCCAGGTAAAATATATAAAAAATTGCTGAGCGAGTCGAATAATGGACGGCTTTTAAATCGTAGAGGCGGAAGTGAATAGGTTAGCCCTAAGAAGATAAACCAGCTTAAGCTTAGAATTATTGATGAATTGCTTATAGTAAGCCAAAGTATAAATGGAAAATTGCTAAGTATAAGTGTGTATAGAAGTGATTTTTCCCAATTCTGTTGGAATCTTATTTCGTAGCCCTCTTTTTTTTCGTTGAATTTATCGGTATCTTGATCAGCTAGGTCATTAATTCCATAAATAAGTAGATTTGCTGGTAGGCTAAAAAATATTAATCCAATCCAAAATAAAGGTTGTTCTATAAGCTGGGTAATTTCTATTGAACTTGTTGCTCCAATTAAAAAAGGGCCGATTAAATACATCCAAAATCGAGGACGACTTATCAGTAAAATTTGTTTAATTGTTGGCTTTTTACTCATTGATTTTCGTTAGAGGTTGTGCGGATTTGTCTTTTTTTAAACGTTTGTAGACAAGCTCGGCACTTATTAAGCACATTGGTACACCGATTCCAGGATTAGTATTTCCACCTACATAATAAAGATTTTTGACTTTTTTGCTTTGATTGTTTGGTCTAAATATGGCGGTTTGACTTAATGTGTGCGCTAGTCCTAGCGCGCTGCCGCCAAAACTGTGGTAACGACTTTTAAAATCTTCACCTGTGAAGTAGCTTTTGTAAATAATCCTTTCTTTTAAATCGTTAATTTGCATACTGGTTGACATGGTTTCAAGTATTTGTTCACCATAATTTTCTATTTGGCTTTCGGTAAGCTCCATATTGGCTGCTACTGGAACTAGTACAAAAATGTTTTCGCAATTTTCTGGTGCTACGTTTGGTTCAGTTTTACTTGGCATGCAAACGTAAAATGATGGGTCTCCGGGCAGCTTAGGCTGATCGAAAATTTCTTTAAAATTTGTTGGCCAGTCTTTGCAGAAGACTAAATTATGATGGCTGAGTTGAGGTAGCTTACCTTTAACACCTAAGAACATAATGAAACCAGATGGTGCAATAACACGGGTTTTCCAGTATTTTTTTGAGTAACTTTGGTATTCTGGAGATAGTAATTTGTTTTCCGTGTGTTCTATGTCGCCATTACTAACAATTAAGTCTGCAGCAATTTTTTGGCCATTGTTTAATTCGACCTCAGTTGCGATTTGTTCGTTGTTTACATTTATTTTAGTAACTTCTTGGTCACAGAAAATTTCTGCACCGTGTTTTTTGGCAATGTTTGCGAGAGCGTCTGCAACGGCTTTGATTCCTCCCAGTGGATAAAACACGCCTTGAGTTAAATCCATGTGGCTAAGTAAACTGTATAGGGCAGGTGTGTTATATGGTGAGCTACCAAGGAATACTAGGGGATATTGGAGTAGTTTTTGTACGTTTTCATTTTTCGTGAATTTTTTTGTGTAACGATCCATTTTTTGAAAAAGTGATAGTTTATAACCGTTTTTAATAACATCCCAATTAAAAAAATCGGTTATTGAGTCGTAATTTTTGTGTAGAAATTTGTTAATTGCTGTTGTGTATTGAAATTCTGCTTTATCTAAATAGTCTGGAAGCCATCTTTTTGCAGTTGGGTCTAATTGACTAATTCGCTTTAAGTTTTCTGTAGGATTGGCAGTAATATCTAAACTTAGGTTAGTGTCCTTGTAAAAAATTCGATACGCAGGATCGAGTTTTACAATTTTTAAATGTTGATCAATATCTTCATCTAGCAGTTTGAAAAAATTACTAAATATGTCTGGACCTAAATACCAAGATGGGCCCATGTCAAAAATAAAGCCATCAGTAATTAGTTGAGCAGCACGACCACCAATTTGCTCATTTTTTTCTAAAACTTTTACTTTATATCCAGCTTTACTAAGAATTGCAGCAGTAGCTAGGCCACCAATTCCAGCTCCGATGATGATTGCTTTTTTCTTTGCCATTTTGTTTTATATATATAATAAGTTTTGAATGTAATTTTTACTTTTTCCCAAAAGGTTGGACGATAGAAATTGGAATCACCGATGATTTTGTAGTTATTATTTCTTATTTTTTGTAGTTGATATCCATATAAGTTTGCAGCTAATAATACAGGAAATTGCCCAACTTTTTTTAAGTTTCGAATTCCAATTATAGCAGTTTGGTAAAGGTTTTCTGCTCTGTCCACTTGCCATGTCATAAAAGCTTGCCACTGTTGTTCGGGCATATTATTTTGGATAATTTCGTCGGCTGTGAGATTGAATTTTGCCAGTTCGTTGATTGGCAAATAGATGCGATTTCGGTCTTTTATATCTTCGCCAATATCTCTTAAGAAGTTTGTAAGTTGCATTGCATAGCCAAGTTTTGTGGCATAACTTAGTGATGTCTTGAATAAATCGGGAGATTTTACACCAATTATGTGACTTAACATAATACCAACAACGGCAGCAGAACCGTACATATATTCGCAAAGTTCGTTATATGTTTGATAACGATTTTTTGTTAGGTCACTAGCCATGGCATTTAAAAAGTCGACACTATAGCTATAGTCGATTTGATACTTTTTATGTAATTTTTTGGTTGCAAGCAAAACAGGGTGTGAATTTTTTGATTCACTTTTTATTGTTTTTTTCCATTCATCTATCCAATTGTGTAGTTTTTGTTGTACTTCTGGTAATGAGATATCTTCTGTATCCACAATATCGTCGGGAATGCGGTAAAATGCATAGAGTGTGTAGACTGCTTCTCTTAGTTTGCGTGGGAAAAGTTTTGTTGCCCAGTAGTAAGTTTTTCCACGCTTTTTCATTAAATCTTTTGCAGAGTAAGATTCTGTTTGATCTGTAGTTGGTTGCTTAGGCATTGCGATTGGATAGGAAGTCAATAAATTCAATTAGTTCTGTTTTTGGCAGTGCGGTTGACAGGTTTGTGTTTTCTAGTAATTGACGTGCAGAAGAAAAATGGCTCAAAATTAAATTTTGGCAATTTTTCAAACTACCAGTTTTGTCAAGAAGCTGGTGTAATTGATTTGATTCATCAATGTTTAGTTTTTCTTTGTTTTGCAGTTTTGTATAAATATGTTTATCTTCGTTAGTTGCATGCTCATTAAAGTGAAGTGTAATAATGGTTTGTTGCTTATTGAGTATGTCGTTAAATTGAGGTTTGCCAGTTATACTTTCAGGCTGCAAAATATTTAATAGATCATCTTGCAATTGGAAAGCCATTCCAACTTCATAGCCAAATTTTTCATATATGACTAGTAGTTCCTGTGTATAGTCAGGATTTATAAGTGCACCAAGTTGGAGGGGATGAACTAATGTATAGTGTGCGGTTTTTAGTTGAGTTTTTAAGTTTATGGTCTCGATTGATGCTAGTTCTTGGTCTTGGGCGAGCTCAGTATCAAGCATTTGTCCATAAACAATATCTCTTTTGAGTTGTTTATATGTTTGTTTGATTTGATTGGCATTTGGGATCGATGTATCACTGTAAAAACAGTCATCTGCTGTAGCTAGTAAAAAATCTCCAACTAAAATTGCTTGGCTTTGTGCTTGATGTTTTGCAGTTTGGCTGTCTAGAGTTGATTGAAATTTTTGAAAAAGCATTTCATGCACTGTAAGCTCATCTCTGCGCATTGGGCTTTGGTCGATGATATCATCGTGTACTAGAGCGAATGCGTGTAAAAATTCCAAACAAGCCGAGATGTTAAACGATATAACTTTATTTGCATTTGGGCCAGCAGCAAGCCAGCTAAGGTAAGCTCGAATTCTTTTGCCACCTGTTAAAATTTTTTTTGCTTGTTGAAAACTTTGTTCAATTGATTCTGTTAGTTTCCAATTGTCGGTGGTGAGTTCTTTTGTGCACAAATCTAAAAAAGATTTTTCAAATTGGTTTTTAAATTCCTGATAACTTTTTGGCCATGGATTACTCATAGTAGATGTGCTGTTAATTCATATCCGATTAAATTTTTTTGATTCTCCCCTACTTTTCTTAAACCGATTTTTACAGCCCTGTTTATTAAGTTGAACTGTTTAGTTGGATTGCTAATCGTAATTGTTAATTGCTCGTCGTTTTGAAGTTTTATTAAGCCAATATAAGCTTCTGACTGTTTTTGTAAACTATTTTCAAGCTTTGTGTAACTAATTATTGTGCCTTGTAAACCAAGGTAATTACTTAACTCCATTTGTCTCCGATGCAGCATCGTAGCTGTGCGAGTTTCAGAAATTTTTTTTGTGGATGTTGGCAAAGGGTGTTGAATAAAAAATATTGATTTAAACGTTTAAGTTTTTAATTAGTGATACAACAGAGGTTCCGCCCGTGCCACCTACATTATGAGTCAAACCAAATTGTTGGTTTTCTTCTTTAAGCCAGCGACAAACTTCGATAATTTGTTTAATTCCAGTTGCTCCTACGGGATGTCCGCAAGCTTTTAAGCCGCCTGATGGATTAATTGTTAGTTTATTACTTGCGTCTGATAGGAATTGATATGCTTTGCCTGGTTGCGCAAATCCTAAATCTTCTAAGGCAATAAATAAAGCGATTGAAAAACAATCATGCAGCTCAATAACTGAAATATCTGTTGTTTTTATGTTTGTCAGTTTTACTAGATTTTGCATGGCAATTTGTGTGGCGGGAATTTCTGTTAAACTTGAGCGTTTTGCTAAGTTTGGCGTATCAGTTGCTAAGCTGCTAGCAACAAATTCTAGTTTACTAACGTTTTGATTCGAGCTTAAGATAATTGCAGCTGCACCATCGCTAATTGGTGAACAATCTAGTAATCTCAGAGGTTCTGCAACATTTGGACTTGTTAGTACTTCATCAATTGAGATTTGATTGCGAAATTGTGCATATGGATTCTTGGCTGCTTGTTTGTGCATCAGAACTGGTGCTATGGCAAGTTCACTGCTGGTAATACTATATTTTTCAAAATACGCTTTTGCCATTAGCGCATAAAGCCCGGGAAAGCTTACGCCACTTGCTTGTTCTTCGGGACTGGCAGCTTGCATTAGTGATTTGCTAACTTCTAAGTTGTCGTGGTCGGTCATTTTTTCGGCACCTACAATTAAGATAGTTTTTAGATTACCGCTTTGAATAAGTTGCATTGCATTCCAGAGTGCTATTCCACCAGACGCGCATGCAGCTTCTACTCGTATTGCTGGTATGTGTAAACCATAATAGGCTGTAATTGCTGCTTGCAATTGGCTTTGACTAGCTAGTTCACCACTCAGCATTGAACTTAATATTAAGGCATCTAAGTTGCTTGGTTTTAGATTTGCGTTTTTAAGAGCGCCATCAATTGCTTCAATAGATAAGTCTAATATGGATTTTTCATAATGCTCACCAAACTTTGTTTGACCGTAGCCTTGAATGTAAACTTTTTTTGTAATCATATTTTACTTTGAAAGCAGATATTTTGAGTAAGGTATTGTTGTAAGTTTGGCAATTTTTTCTGGTAAACTTGTACCATGATTAAAATCTGCAATGTTGTTAGTAGTTTCTAGTAGCATGATGTCAGATCCTGAACCTGACCCGTATGATGCTACTAAAATTAGCTCGTTTGGTTTCGCGTTTGCCAGTACATTGCAGAGGCTGATTAGGCTGTTGGCGGCATAGGTGTTGCCAATTTCTTTTACTAATAAGCTATGTTGGATGCCTTTTTCGCTAAAGCCTAAGTCATTGGCAAGTCTTATCGGCAGTTTAGCATTTGGGGCATGTAAAGCTAGGTGGTCAATTTTTTTAGGATCTAAACTTAGACTTTTTAAAGTTGTTTGGATTGCTTCTGTTAAGACTGAGTTGTAAGCAAAGCCACTGAAACGTCCAGCATGCTCGGGAAATTTTGAATCTTGGCTGCGCCAAAAATCTGGGTGATTAAAAGTATATGATTTTGTTGATATTAGTTTAGCAATTAGAGGTGCAGCAGTTTGATTGGCACTGCCCCATATTAAAGCCGCTGCTCCACTACCTGCAGTATATCCTAGTGCATCACCGGGTGCACCTTCACCTTTATCACTGCCAATGGCTAGTCCGAACTCAATTTGTCCCGCTGCAATAAAAGCGCTAGTAATTTGAGAAGCAGCTGTTCCGGCTTTGCAGGCAAACTGTAAATCCGCTGCAAAACATTCTGGATTGAGATTTAAAAAGCTGCTGATATATGAACTTGTTGGGTTCACTGCAAACGGGTGCGTTTCTGACCCTGTGAACACTGCTTTTATTTGTTGTGTTGAAAGCGATATTTTTTCTAAAGCTTCCAAACTTGCGGCAGTTGCAAGGGTTAAACTGTCTTCATTGTCATCGCAAACTGAGCGATAATTGATGCCAAGGGTGTTAACTAGGGATTCGTTATTTAGAGCTTTAGCGATCTCTTTTGTGTCTAATTTGTAACTTGGCAATGCACAGCCATAGCTTATAATGCCGGTTTGTAATGACATACTTTATAATGTGCTTTTAAGTTTTGTTGCGCATTTTGGAATGACTAGTTGCTAAGCTGTTTGTTGCAATAGCTGCTAACAAAGAAAGTTCGCCAGCTAATACTGCAGCTGCAATTACTTCGGATAATTCATGAGCTTGTTTGCCATTGCCGGATGGATTTGTGAGATTCATCAAACCAATAGCTTCTTTTTGGTGTGTTAACTTTGTTCCGCCTCCGATTGTACCACAGATTAGTGCCGGTAAGTTAATAGAAATTTTAAGTTTATTGTTGTTTAAGATTTCTACTTTTGTCGATCCGTGACTTCCCTCTACTACATGCGCTAAATCTTGGCCAGTAGCTAAAAAAATTGCGGCAACAATGTTGGCATGATGGGAGTTGTTGCCAAGCAGTTTTGCTAAACTTGAGCCATTAATTACTTTGGCATGATAGACTTCATAGATTTTTTGAGGCGTTGTTTTTAGTGTTTTATTTAAGGTTTCTTGATCGAGAACTGCTGTTGCTATAACGCTGTGGCCCCTGCCAATTGTAGCATGTCTTTCACTTGGTTTTTTGTCAGCGCATAAATTGCTTGATAGTGCTATTTGTTCAGCATCAAGTTCTTGTAAAATAAATTGATTAAGTAATTCTGAGCTGGCGATTGTTGCCATGTTCATACCCATGGCGTCTTTGCTATTAAACCAAAAGCAAAAGTATAATAAATTGTTTACTATTTGGATATCTGTTGTTTTTACTAGTTCAAGATAGTTACTTGTTGTTTTTGTTATTTCAGCTAGTTGATTAAAATTGTTTTTAAACCAATTAAGGTAAAATTCGACTGGTTGTGGATTGTGCAATTTGATAACTGGTGCTCGTGAGATTCCAAGATAGTTGCATGTTGTTTCTATGCCACCACATTCTTGGATTGCTTTTAATCCTCGGTTAACACTGGCAACTAGTGCAGCCTCAGTTGTAGCAAGTGGGATGACATATTCATTGTTGGCAAAACTGCCTTTTATTTTTATTGGGCCAGCTAAACCAATCGGTACGGTAATTGCACCAATAACATTTTCACAGTTGTTTTGAAATTCTAGTAATTGTGCTTCCCCAAGTTCGATAATTTTGGAAGGAGATATTTTGCTGCTTGCAAGAATTTTTTTTGTTCGTTGATCCATGTAGTTATTTTATGGTTTAATACTTTTAAAATCAATTTAAAGCTTATTTTTGTGGAAATTCAAGTTCCAACTAAACTAATTATTGTTGGTGAGCATCTGGTTTTGTGTGGATATTCGGCTTTGGCTGTGCCTTTGCCATCGTTTTCGCTTGAATTAAAGGTTGATTTATTGGAACAAGCTAATGTGCAGCTAGAAAATTTTGAGATTAGTGTGCCTTTGTTTCCAAATTTAAGTGGTTTAGAAGATTGGCTACCAATGATGAGATCTGATGCAGATTTTGTTAAAGCTAAGTTTGGGTTGAAAGGTGAAAATTTCAATTACAAAGTTGTTATGAGGATGCCGCCAGGCTCTGGTGGTGGAACATCTGCTGCTTGGTCTGTAGCTTTGGTTAAGTCTTTGGTAAAGTTTGCGAAGGTAAATTATTCAGAGCACGAGTTACTAAAAATAGTTGCAGATTTGGAAGATAGTCACCATGGTGGAAAAGCCAGCGGTATTGATCATCTTACAATCTGGCGCGATAGTCCCTCTTTATTATTGAATGGTGAGTTGCAACTTTTGGAATTCGATTTTTTTAGTTATCCTTTTTGGAATGATAGTCGGTTGATTTTTACGGGTTTGCCTAGGGAAACAACTGCGGAAATGCGTAAAATTGTAAAAGAGAATATTCAAAATGCTCCCGAAGCGTTGGCTAACTTTAAAGATCAGGCAAATCTTTTACTAGATGCAATAGCGCAAAATAATAAGCCTAAAATCAAGGAGATAATAAATAGTTACGGTATTATTTTGGAAAATGTTGGAGCAGTAAGTGATCGTGTTAAAGCAGCGGCAGATGAGCTTAGGAATCAAAAACTTGCTGCAAAAGTTTGTGGTGCGGGGGGAGCTACTGATGGATCAGGCTTGTTATTGGTTTATGGCGACATCAACAATATAAAATTTGATGAGTGGCTTTTAAAGTATGGTTTTATTGATTTAACAAACTCTAAGTAACATTGCGAGGGCCTTTACCAATTGGACTTGTAATTAATTCTTTAATCGTTGGATCAGTTTTTAGAATTTTCGTTAATTGTGGTTCAAACTGTTTTTGGCAGATAATGTGAATATTGGGGCCGGCGTCTATTGTGTAAGCGAATTCCAGGTTGTTGCTTAATTTATGCAGTTTTTCGATTAAATCTAGACTTGCAGGCTTTAAGTAGATTAATGCTGGTAAGCTTGTTAGCATAACACTATGTAGCATAAGCGCTTCTTGCTCGCATATGGTTTTAAATTGGCTGAAGTTGTTGTTAATTAATGCTTTACTACAAAGTTCAAGGTTTCGTTTTGTTTGTTCGCAGCGTGCTTTAAAAATTGGGCTAGTAGCTGCCAGTAAATGTCCGTCTAGTGAACTGTGATCTTTTTGAGATGAGTCTACGACAGCAATTAGGTCAACGAGTTCTAAATCTGTTTCTACTTCATCAATTTCTAAACTGTTATTTTCGCAATTTAGTTTAACTATTGATTGTCCTAGGCTGCGTACTGCCGAGTATGAGCCACTCCAACTGACCATTTCTACTAACTTGTCTTTACTGAATGTCTGCCAGTTATGACCACAAGCATTAATAACGGAAAGTGTTAGTGCGCAAAATCCAGATGCAGAAGATGCAATGCCAGCACTAGTTGGAAAATTATTAGTGCTTGTAATTTCTAAATTGCCATTAAAGCCAAGAGAACTTTTGATTTTTTTTACAAGTTCGTAAGCAGCAAGATTGCGAGTAGATGTTTCTGGATCAAGGTATACGGCTTCAGTATTTGATGGGGTTAGGATTTTAATTTCGTCTTTTGAGGCTGTGCTTGCGTGAGGTGTTGCCGTTGTTTGGCTGGTGCATGCAGCTAAATTCATAGAAAGGCTACCTGTAATTGGTAGACTTTGTTCAGTTAAACCCCAATGTTTAACAAAAGCTATATTAGCTTCGGCGATAACGGTTGCTGTTTCTAGTTTGTGCAATTTTGTGACCATAGTTCCTTGAAAATAGGATTTTCATCTAACAGTAATGCTTCTTCTCTACACCAAATCGAAAGATGGTCCCAGGTGTTGTCATCTGGACTTTTGAGTGCATTTATTAGTTCAGACCAAGATTGCCATTTTGTATTTTCAACCTCTGCGGGATTTGGTTTTGGTTCTTGATTTGTGAATCCAATATATACTGGGCACAGCTCATTTTCCATAATACCCAAAAAGCTAGCCTTATACTTGTAGTTCGGCAGTATTACTTTTACATCAATATCTTTTAGGTTGAGTTCGTGACGTAGTCTGCGATGTACGGCAGCTTCAATTTCTTCATTTGGTAAGGGGTGGCCACAGCAGCTGTTAGACCATACCCCCGGCCAAGTGATTTTTGTTAACGCTCTTTGTTGGAGAAGTAGCTCCCCTTTTGAATTAAACAGAAAGCAAGAAAATGCTAAATGTAGTGGTGTTGTAGCTTGATGAACTTCGCTTTTTAGTTGCGTTCCGATTGGTTGATGTTCGGAATTGAGTAAAACAACAGTTTCGGGTTGCATTTATTAGCAGTTAGTTATCTTTAGCTAAATTTAGCTTGTAAAACCTTGGAACGCAAGGAATAAGCCAAGTAAACTCATTACTAAGCCTTTTAGAAGAACTACTTGTGATTTCTTTTTGAATGAACCAACTAAATCTGACATTAAACCTGGTGCAACAAGTAGAACAATACCTTTAACAACTGAGATCCAGCCAAGCAAAGTGATAATTACAGGCCATTCTGCTGACCAAATATTGTGAGTTTGAATAATTGCTAAACCCATTACTAAGCTTAAAAATCCGCCAACTGTTAGCACGCCTTCGTTTTTAGCTACAGATTTTGCCATTTCCATGTAGTATTTTTGATTTAGCATCATGCCGATTCCAGCAACAATAAATGTTAGTGAGAAGAGCTTTGCTAAAAAGATAGAGGTTTCCATATTTATTTTAATTTATAATAACAAGCGTAATTTAGCATAATGGTCTGTACAATCTAAGTTAAATTGCTTGCGAAAATTTAAAAATAATGTGAGAAATCTTGAAAAATTTACCCTCGGGGGTAAATTTTTTATTTAGGTAATCGTCAAATTGATGCTCGCGCCGCTTTATAAAGTTTAAGACAAAAATGGCAAAATACTCCGCTAGCGCTTTGTATGGTTGACAAAACTTTGGTTTCGTATAAAATAAGTGTCTTGGTGAATATCGATTTAAGTTTGGAGTTTGCTTAAATGTCGTTGTTCATAAGCAAGCTTTATATTTAAATTATTACAATGAGAGCTAAGAGTTATAAAAAGAAAAGTTTCGGTTCATCTCCTGATGGGGGAAGTTTTGGTGGTGGTAACGGTGGTGGTAGATTTGGAAGTTTTCGCAAAAGAAGGTCTGGAGGAGGTTCTCCATCTGGTCGCAACAAGAGATTTGAAGGTAAAAAAATTCAGCTTAATCAGCTGATTAATAAACCAAAAGAGCAGCAAGAAGTTGCAAAGTACGTTGCAGATCATACTTTTGCTGATTTCGGTTTAATCGAAAAGTTAATTCAAAATCTTAATGCCAAAGGTTACGAACACCCAACGGCAATTCAAGATCAGTCGATTCCTGCTGTATTGCAAGGACGTGATATGATTGGCTTGGCCAATACTGGTAGTGGTAAAACGGCAAGTTTTTTACTGCCGATAATTCAAAATTTAAAAACTAAATTACAGCCTGGTCAGCAAGCTTTGGTGGTTGCTCCTACTCGTGAGTTAGCTATGCAGATTGAAAATGAGTTCCGCAGTTTTACTCCCGATATGAAGCTTTATTCGGCATTGTGTGTTGGTGGGATGAGTATTGAAAGACAAAAATCGGCTTTAAGACGCAGACCACATTTGATTATTGGTACGCCAGGTCGTCTTATTGATTTGATGAAGCAAAGATGTTTGCGCTTAGATCAAGTTGGTATGTTTGTTTTAGATGAAGTTGATCGAATGTTGGATATGGGATTCATTAACGATGTAAAATATTTGATTGAACATTTGCCTCAAGAGAGACAATCGCTTTGTTATAGTGCGACGATTACAAATCAGATTAAGCAAATTTTGCATGATTTATTGAGAGATCCAGTTACTGTGTCGGTTCGTACTAGTGAAACAGGTGCTCATGTACCACAAGATGTCGTAAGGTACAAAACAAAGGAGCATAAATTGGAGGTACTGATTGGTATGCTTCAAAAGCCAGAGTTTGAGAAAGTGATTATTTTTGGAGAAACGAAATTTGGTGTTCAAAAATTGGCTGATAAATTATTAGAAGCAAATTTAAAAGTTGAAGTTATTCATGGTGATAAATCTCAAGGGCAAAGACGTTTTGCTTTAGAGCAATTTAAAAAAGATAGAGTAAACATTCTGGTTGCAACTGATGTTGCGGCACGTGGTATTGATGTACCAAATGTTTCACATGTAGTTAATTTTGAAGTTCCACAAACTTACGATGACTATATCCATCGAATCGGACGTACAGCTAGGGCTGGTAGCGGTGGTCAAGCTTTGACTTTTGTTAAGGAAAGCTATTAGACTAATATTTGAATTTAAGTTTGTATTGTGGAAATTTCGTTAACACCAACTAATAAAGAATTAGGGTTGTCGCAGTTAACTCATGGAAGACAAGATCAGTTTATTGAGCTGTTCCCTGATGAACCTAAATACCGCTGGCAACAAATTGAAGAATCGTTACTTGCCGGCGTGTATGGTGGTTGGGATGAGTTGACTAATTTGCCTAAGTTTTTGAGAGAGGAGTTGAAACTTAAAATGCCTTGGTTAAGTATTGAGCCAAAAGTTACTTTACAGAGTAAAAATAGAGATACTTATAAAGCTGCGTTTGCTTGTGAAGCTGGCGAATTTGAGTCAGTTTTGATGTCGAATGCTCGTGGTGATTGGACGATCTGTGTTTCTTCGCAGATTGGGTGTGGGATGGGATGTTCGTTTTGTGCTACAGGTAAAATGGGGTTTAAGTATAATCTACATAGTGATCAAATTGTGGATCAGTACCGTTACTGGAATTTTTTTATTAAGCAAAACCCTGAAGTTGGTGGGCGAATTAGCAATATTGTTTTTATGGGTATGGGTGAACCGCTTGCGAACTATAAAAATGTAACAAAAGCAATTAGAGACTTGTTAAAACATACTGATTTGGGGCCAACAAAAATTACGGTTTCGTCGGTTGGTGTTGTTCCCGTATTGAAGAAGATTCTGTCAGATCCAGAATGGCCGCCAGTTAGAATTGCTATTTCACTCCATAGTGCTGATAAAATTACGCGAGGGGAAATTATTCAAACTTCTTATGAAAACTTTCTGGAAGACCTTAAAGAGTGGTCAATTGCTTATTTGAATACTTTGGGAAATCGCAGGCATCATATTACTTTTGAGTATGTAATGTTGAATGAAGTAAATGACAGTTTAGATGCAGCAAAAAAACTGGCAAATTTTGTTAAAAATATTGGCAATTCAGAAAGTGTGAAAGTTAATTTAATTCCGTACAACTATACAGGAGATGTTTATCGCTGCAGTGAAGAAGAGCGTTTTGTTGCATTTATGAAGGTTTTGCAAGATGCTGGTGTAAATGTAACTCGTCGCAAAACAATGGGTGACGATATTAATGCTGCTTGTGGACAACTAATTACTTTGAGGCAAGAGGGCTAGTTTTTCGCTTGTTTTGTAAATAATCTGAAATAGCTTTTGGGTTTGAAACCCAGTTTCGACTTTCTTTAAAAGCATCAATTTTACCTTGGCGAGCTAATAAACTTAAATAATCTTGAGAAAATGGTGTGCTTTTGGCCAAATCTCGCAGCGAAATATAATCATATTCTGTTGATTGATATCCGCCGCATGCCTCTAGGTGTAGGTCTAGGGATCTTTCAACAGCTTGGGCTACTAATAATTCAAGTTTTTGATAATTTCCATTGTTTGCTAAATTAAGTGCTTCGTAGTATTTAAACCGATCATTTTTTAGGATAATTGCAGGTGGAAAACCTGCTTGCATTAATATTAGATTCATTAATAGTCGCCCAGTCCGTCCATTGCCATCGAAAAATGGATGAATCCAGACGAATTTATGGTGAAAATGAGTCGCTAAGGTTACAGGATTAGCTAAATTCATTTGTTTTTTTGTCCATGTAACTAAATTCTTCATTAATTCTGGCACTTTTCGAGAGTTGGGTGGTATAAAATTTGCACCGATAATTCTGACTCTGCCGTTTCTGTATCTGCCTTTAAAATCTTCTTCTATTCGGTCTAATACAAGAGTTTGAATATTTAGGATAATATTTTCGGTTATTTGTGATGATTTTTGAACTAATTTTGATAAGAATTCAATGGCATGTTGATGATTTTGAGCTTCAAAGTGCTCGCGTAAAGATTTTCCTTTTATTGTAATCCCTTGTTCAATTAGTAACTTGGTTTCTCTTAATGTTAGAGAATTGCCTTCAATGGCATTTGAGTTGTATGTCCATTCTAGATTTAATTGCTCTGTTAATCGATTCAAAATTACTTTAGACAGCGGTCTATTTTTGTATAGTAGAGCCTTTTTTTCTTTAATTCGCTGCAAAATGTTTTCAGTCGTGCTCATGTGGTTTGGTATTGGATAAGTATAAAAATTATACTATCCGATATTTTGTAGGTCAACTTTTTTGAGATCTAAAACTGTGTTATACGTATTTTGTATTAAGCAATTTAATGAATTTTGTGAATAAAACTTTGAGTCGTTTACAGACAACATCGGCCTGTTTTGATGATAAATTGGCTTTGTTGCGTAATGAGTTAGTTGAGATTTTAAACGGTAAATCTGTTTATGTTTTAGATGGTGGGCGTGGTGTGGTTGGGGAAATTGTTGATAAATCTTTGGAGAAAACTAAAGACTCAATTGTTAAAGATTATATTGAGAAGAATCTATTTGCAGGGAAAAAACCAAATACTGCAGGTGAAATGTTTCAGAGTTTGTTTTCTGACAATGTGTTAGTTGAAAATATCGATCTAGCTAAATCTTCATTTTTAGTAGAAAACTATCGGCAAAAGGCTGGTTTAATTGTTTTGGCTGGATCACCTTTGGACTGGGATGCGAGTTTGGATGATCAATTTTGCTACTTAGCTAAGGATTATTTGCAAATTTATGAGTCTGCAAGAAGCGGCAAAATTCCTCTATTGGGAGTTTGTTTTGGCTTTCAAACTTTAGCTTCTGTTGTTGATGGATTGAGTGTTAAAGCTCTGAATAGAAAAATTAAGCGACATGTATTGGTTCATTCTGTTTGTGGTCAGGAGTTAAGTTTGTATTCAAACCATGGTCAGGGGGTAAAAATGCGGGCTGGAGAGTTTAAATCGCAAAAAATTCAGCCACTTTTCTATCACAGAAAATTGTTGTATGGAGCTTTAATTATTGACGAAGGTTATACTGCTCTTGGTTTACAGATGCACCCTGAGGGAATGATTTTACAAACTTTGGTTGATGTTGCCGTTTTATCAGATTTGGATGATGACGATTTTTTACGAATGATAAACATGCGTAGTGATTCATTGAAGTTTGTGTTGGAGAAAGTGCTGGCGTATTTGCGAGATAGTCTGTAAATTTTTATTAATGAATTTCGAATTATGAACTTTGCTTACTTTGGCCGCCTAGCTGTTGAAAAAGGGTTTGATCAGATTATTAGTAGTTGGCTTGAATTACAAAAAAAATCTGATTTGAAAGCTGGTTTATTGGTTTTTGGAAATGGCCTTTTGGTAGAAAAGTTTTTAAATTCTGGTCTAGGTATAGTTGATTGGAGTACTAAGTCTGATGCGGATTTGCTTAATGCTAGTGTTGAAGCTGGTGAGATTTACTATGCTGGTCAGCGTAATTTTAAAGAAGTTATTAAGCCTATGTTGCAAAAGCACATTGATTATACTTTGATGCCTTCACGATATATTGAAACTTTTGGTTTAAGTGCTCTTGAGTCTTTGGGCGCTGGTGTTCCGGTTATTGGTTTTAGACATGGTGGGCTTAAAAATTTTGTTTCGGAAGATCTTGAAATTAAGTCTAGTTTACTTGAAAAAATTGAGGAACTTTTTGAGAATTCGCATAAACCAGATGTCTTGCCAATAGCAAATTTGGATTTGTTCAGCTCAGCTAGTTGGTTAAAAAAATTTAAGCAGCTTATACCGGCAGAAGCTAAAAGAATACTGCTTCTTAATGACTTTGTGGGGCAGATTGGTGGTGCAGAAATATTTGTGGACAGAGTTGTTAACTTGCTAAAAACAAATGGCTATGATGTTGAACTACATAGCGGTTGTGAAGTAAGTGAAAAACCTTCGTGGCAGTCAATGTTAAAAGCTGTTTTTAATTTGTCAGCGTACTTTAAGCTACGAAAAAAACTCAAAAAATTTAAACCTGATGTTGTTTGGTGTCACAGTTTGATGCGCGGTTTTGGTCCGCTACCATTAGCCGCACTAGATGGTTCAACTTTTAATATTTTGACACACCATGATGCAGGTTTATTAATTCCCTACCCTAGTTTGTTGACTAGCGAATCTGATTTGCTTAATGGTCAAAGTAACCTTTCATTCACGAAAAAAATTGGTGGCTTTTTAAAGTCGGTTTTGTTGGTTAGAAGACTTAAAAAAAGGTTTGCTAAGTTTGATTTGCAGCTAGTGCCTAGCGAGTTTTTGCTTGAGCCAGTTGAACGATTTTTGCCAAATGTTGTGGCGGAAGTTTTACCGCATTTTGTTGATTGATATTACCATTTGATGGTTGGCAGATGGTGTTTAGCTAAGTATTCGTTTGCTTTGCTAAAATGTCCACAGCCAAAAAATCCGTTGTAAGCTGAAAGTGGTGATGGGTGAGCAGCTTTTAATACAAGATGCTTGCTTTCATCAATCACTTTGCCTTTTTCTTGTGCATAACGACCCCAAAGTAGAAAGACGACGTTTGTTTTATGTGATGAAATCGTTTCAACAATTGTATCCGTAAACTGTTCCCATCCCTTTTTTTGATGTGAGCCTGCTTGGCCAGCTCTAACAGTTAAAGTTGCATTTAAAAGTAAAACACCTTGTTTTGCCCAATGTTCTAAATTGCCAGTTGAAGGAATGGGCTTTTTAAGATCTGTAGCAATCTCTTTGTAGATGTTTTGAAGTGAAGGTGGGATTGCAATTTTGTCATGAACAGAAAAGCATAAACCATTTGCTTGCCCAGGCCCGTGGTACGGGTCTTGCCCAAGGATTACAACTTTTACTTGTTCAAATGGGCAAAGGTCAAGTGCGCGAAAAATCTCTTTACCAGGTGGATAGATCTTTGTTTTTTTGTACTCATCGCGGATAAATTCTGTAAGTTCACTAAAGTATGGTTTTTCAAATTCTGATTCCAATTTTTTCTGCCATGAAGGATGAATTTTGACTTGGGTCATGGTGGGAGTTGGAAAGGTTGATTGGAGTTTAGTAATTAAGTATATTATGATCAATATAATTTTAGAATATTGTCAATGGCTATAAATAACAATTCAAATAGAGTTAAAAAATTTGAAAAAGCTGGTTACAGTATCCATTTTGATCGCTTTCGTGATATGCGATGTGACATATCGGCAATAAGAACTCACAAGTTTAAATGTAAAATCCCTAGAGGTGCAGAAAATAGCTTGTGCGAAAAATTTGAAGGTGTTGCAGGCGTGGTAGGTTCGAGTGATAAGGGGTCTTTACTTTGGTTTCTTGTGCAGCTTTATGGGTTGGGTTTTTTATTTGTTTCAAAAGAAGGGAGTAAGAATGCTCTACTAAACAAGCTATATGGCAGAGATAGTGATGAGTTGGAAATTTCGTCAGACTACAGAGACCACATTCAAAATAAAGAAGCTTTAGCGGAGTTTCTTACTAAAAGCCCTCGCAATGTTCTTGAAGCTATAAAAGATGATCTCCTTCCCCAGTCGATAATCAAAGGCCTTGTCACGATT
The DNA here is from genome assembly GCA_964386265.1 of uncultured Candidatus Peribacteria bacterium. Taxonomy (GTDB): domain Bacteria; phylum Patescibacteriota; class Gracilibacteria; order UBA1369; family UM-FILTER-41-14; genus CAYLRB01. Next base: position 32,662 of record CAYLRB010000004.1, read on the forward strand.
TTTTGTCAGAAGGAAAGCAAAATTGATACAAAGAAATTGCCGGAAAATTCAGTGTTGAAACGAGCTCATGACGGATTGTTAGATCTCGCAAGAAAGAGGAATCGATTGAGTCAAGGTGATATTCAGGAATTTTTTGGTATCAAAATTGATGCTCAAGATACTGGTGGAACAACTTTTGTTATTCAGGAAATTCCTTTAGCAGATCTAAAAAAAAACGCTGTTGGAATTGAAATTTATGATGCTTATTTTCGTTGTTTGCTGCCCGCATCACAAAAGACCGGTTATGATATTCAGTCGCTTGCGGGTGTTTCAGAAAATCAAAATGCTCTTTCTAACCTTTTTGGAAAATCACTAAAGGCTTTTCAAAATAGTTACGATGAGTGCAGACGTTTGTTAAGTTTCGGAAATCCTGACTATTTAAAAAAGCATCCAGAGATATTAGATTTTCTTGCAAATGCAGTGCATCGAATTGCTCGTGATGTAAATTCATCTGCTACATCTGACTTCATTGCTGATAATTGGGGAGAATATAGAAATCTAGTGGGGGGAAGGTTACAGGGCTGGCTTTCTAACTTCCAAAATCGTTTAAAATTGTTTGAAGAAGCTCTTTCAGATGGAGTAAAAGGCGATAAAGTTGATTCGAAAAAAGTAGCAAAAACTCATAAAGAAGTTTTTGAAGAAATAAAAAATAGCTGTGATTGGAGAAGAGTTTTTCCCCCAACACAGCGTCTAAATTTTGAGAAGTTATGTGAGTTGAGAGCTTCTCTTGCTAAGTCTTTGAAAGCGATTAAAGGAGAAATAAAATCAGAAAATAAACAAAAAGATTTCGGCACTTTGCTTAATGAATATAATGTGTATTTGCAAGGCTTCAGAGAGTTTTTAATGAAGTGGAGTAACGAGGGAATTCCGGAGAATTTTGAAGATGAAGATGGCAAAACGCATAAAATCAAAATCGAGAAATTGAAAAAGGGCGACGCCCAAATTCAAGCTGTTCCTGGAGAATTTGAGATATTTATAAATCTAACTGGCGGTGATTCAAAGAAGAAAAAATCGAAGAAAAACTTTGAGGAACAGAAAGAAGAGAAAAGTGAGAATTTAGATCAGAAGGTAATTGGCTATTGGTCAAGCTCCTTTGTTCCATCTGTGCTAGATCGCTATCCGCGTTTTATTGGTCAGGCGCAAAAAGATCCCCAGAAAGAAATTGATAATGCTCGTAAATCTTTATTCATGATGGCTTCAGAGGCTATTCAATTTGTCAGAGAAATTCGTAAGAACAACGCAAAAGACAAAAAATTTTCTGCCGAAAAATGGCTGAAGGGAAAAAGAGGAAATGGTCACGGATTATTTCATAAGAATCTTGACACCTTGCGAGGACTGGCTTCGCGATTTGATGAAACTAAAATTGAAAAATCGCATTCATTCAAATTTCTACAAAAATTTGTCGATCCTCAAAATTCTCTTGATGATGAGCAAAATGGAAAATGGCAGAAGAAAAATTTGTCAGCAGTGAATTTTTTTGTTTCTGGTTATGAGTATCGAAACAAAAACTTTTTAGCCGCAAAAGAAGTTAGTTTCGATGATTATTTAAAAATTTTTGAAGAGCATTTTAGACTAGATAAAGTATGCTCAGAAGCTGATTTAAAAAACTGGCTCGGCTTTCAAGGTGACAACATTTCTTGGTTCACAAATGAATTCGGAGAAGTTTTAAAAATTTATCTCTCTTTGCTGCTACGTGATCTTGATAAAAAAATTGAATTACCAACTTCATTGCAAGATTTTCATGAGCTAAAGAAAACAACTTTGGCTAGTTTGTTGTTTGATGATTCAGGAAAGATGAAGTCTGGTAATGTGGATGTAGAAACGGTTCGCGGATTTTTTGCCTCAAGTATTGGCTCGGAAATTCGCAGCAAAATTTCTATTCTTTCGCGTAAAAATTACCTGAAGCGCAATGTCATCCAAATCACCAACGGCGCACAAACTTTATTGCGTTATGTTCCAATTGAGTGGGGGAATTTTGATCATCTTAGCGAGAAGTCTCGTAAAAAAATCTGTCGCAATTACATCAAACGTAAAACATATAAAACTTATTCCGGTTTTTCAGAAGAAAATTTAGAGATACTGAAAACCGAAGAAATCAAAGGCTCAACCAGCGCTGAGATTGCAGCAGCAATTTGGAAAAATTTCTCCACTCAAAATAATGATACGCAAAGAAAATTGGCGCAAATTCTTGGTGAAATGCCGCATCGCTGGGAAGTTGTTTTGAAAACAGAACAGCCAATCAACGGTCTTGATACAATTGAAAGTGGTTTGTTGTTGGAAAAGTCGAACAAAAGAAATGTCTTTAATTTCTGCTTAAAAAAAACTGGCTATCTTCACTCATTGCCAATCCAAACTTCAGTTTACCAAAAGCAGTTTCTCGATAAATTTTTATGGGGAGATAAGAAAGGGGTGCTCACTGAGAAAATCATGGGAGCTAGCGTCATTATTGAACAGATCATTGATATAAAAACAGGCTTGCTGAAAAGGCCGAAAAATAGTGAAGAAAATTTTTCACTTTACTGCGCTATCCCATTCCAGTTCGCAAAAGAAGAAGGCGAAAAGAATCGATTCAAAAAAGAAGAAAAACACAGTGGCAAATATCGACTCTCAACTAATGACCATGAAAATGTTCTTGGCATTGATCTAGGTGAATATGGTTTTGGTTGGGCGTTGTTTGATCCAGTAACTCAGAAATTTGGAAAAAAAGGTTTTGTTGAAATTCCTTTGTTACAAAAAATGCGTGATGGTGCCGCAAATTGGAAAGATGCACAAGCTAGCGGAATTTTTTCTCGTCCAACGACTTACCTTGCTGACATTCGCGAACAAGCTGCTGGACAAATCCGCAACCAAATTCACCATTTAGCAATTACTCACAAAGCCAAACCTGTTTACGAAGATTCAGTTGATGGCTTTGAAAGTGGCGGTCAACGCGTTTCTAAGCTCTACAAAACTCTCAAAACATCTGACGTAATTTCTGGTGTTTCGAATTCAGCTGATGAAGCTGTACGTAGTCATTTTTGGGGAAATAAGTTTGTACAAATTGGCGGTGTTATTGGTGCGGCGAAGACTTCGCAGACTTGTAGAAAATGTGGCAAATGTGCTACTCATGAAGTTAGAAAACTTGAAGTAGATGAGGTTGAGATTGTGAACAAAGTGATAATAGGTTCTGGCGTTTATTGTGACTTTGAGAATGGAAAATTTTCTAAGAAGGAAGTAGAAGCCGCCGTGAAAAAAGCTCAACGTTTTGAGTCTGAAGAAGAAAAAAAAGCTCGCGAATCAGGAAAAAAATTTCGTGGAACTGTGGAGCAATTTGAGTGTCAGATGGTTGATTGTTATAATGTTACTGACGCTGATGCACAAGCTGCGCAAAACATTGCTCTGAAGTTTTACCTGAAGTCTGCTGTGACCGCGGAGGAGAAAGAATTATTTCAAACTGAGGATGGGAATTTTTCTACTTTGAGATATTTTCTAGCAAAGTCTAAGGATTTTTTAACTGAATAATTTATTATGCTTCCATTGTCATATGTAGCGGAGTATACATATTGTCAGCGTAGTGCTTTCTACCTATTGGTTGATACTAACTCCGTATACCGTAATGAAAATGAATACATTCAGGAGGGTAGACTTGTCCACCAGAAAATTGATATAGGCTATGCATATGCAAAAGCTGAGAGAAGGGTTGAGTCATCTTTTTTTGTATTTTCTAAAGCATTAAATATTCTTGGGAAAATAGATTTAGTTGAATTTTTTGAAGATAAAATCGTACCAATTGAAGTAAAAAGGGGAATAAGGAGAAATAATGAAATGCACACTGTGCAATTGATATTAGCTGCATTGTGCTTACAAGAAATGTTTCCTGCTCATCGCATTGAAAAAGGGGCAATTTTTTTTACTGGAGATAGAAAAAGAATAGAAATTGAATTCGATGACCATTTGATACAAAAAACATTAAATTTAGTTTATGAATTGAACAAAAAAACTGATAAAATTTTAGATCCTAGAAATTTTAAGATGCAGAAAGGGAAAATCTGTCAAGGATGTTGTTTTTATGACTTGTGTCATGTGGAATAGTATTGTATATTTGTATCTTTGTGTTTCTAATCTATAAAATGACTTATTTAGTCGAGAGGCCAACATTGTTTGTTGTTGCAAGAAAAAATGATGTCATTGAGAAATATGGTGAAAATATTAGAATTCGCAATTCAAATACAGCTGAACTTAGGAAGAAAGTACCAGCAATACATGTCAGAGATATTGTTGTTTGTGGTGATATAAATATTGATTCGACTGTGATTGTGCTTGCCGAAAAATACTCTATTCCAATTCACTTTTTAAGTAATGGCGGAAAATTCAGGGCATCAATCTACTTTGATTTTTCGAAAAATGTTTTTTTGAGATCAAAACAATTTGAAATGGCGAATAATATTAAAACAAAAGTAGATTTAGCTATTAACTTTGTTCAAGCCAAAATTTATAATCAAAATATCGCTTTGAGAAAAATTAGAGCAAAAGGAAGGCTAAAGCCTAATTTGAATAAGATCATTGATTTAAATGTGTTAAGAGGTGTTGAAGGTGCATCTGCACAAAAGTATTTTTCAATTTGGAAAATCGAAAGTGTAATTAAAAACAAAAATTTTAAATTCCAAGGTCGCTTTAAACGACCCGCTACGGATGAAGTAAATGCACTACTATCATTTTGTTTTTCACTATTGCATAGTGAGATACATACACAACTTATGATTGCTGGCTTGGATCCCTTTGTTGGTTTTTTGCACGAGCAATCATTTGGTCACTCTGCATTAGCTAGCGACTTTTTAGAGACTTTTAGAGGTCCGGTTGAACACTTTGTTTGGAAGACTTTGAATCGAAAAGAATTTGATAAATCAGAGGATTTTGAGCGAGATGTAAGAAATGGTACAGTGCAGCTCTCAACAAAAGGGTTTAAGAAGTTTTTTCCTAAATGGACTAAATTTTTAAGAACTGACGAATTAAACCTTGGTTATAATTTAACTAGATTAATTGAAATTGATATTAGAAGTTTTGTCCATTTTTTAATGGGTGACAAAGAAGAACATACTCCATTTAAATGGCAAATATGAGGGAGAGATTTTTTGTGATATACGATTTTGTTAGTGATAGTAGACGCGCAAAATTTGCGAAAATTTTAGAGAAATATGGTATAAGAATTCAGTATTCGGTATTTGAATTCTCTTTAACTAAAGCTAGAAAAACAGAGCTGTTTGCAAAGATGAAACAAAATGATTTTTTGCGTAATAATAGACAAGAGTCAATAATGATATTGCCAATTTCAAATGAATTTTTACGAAAAATCGAGAGATATGGTGATACAACTGATATATTTGATCAAGCTGGTATATTCTTAGTTTGACTTTTTTACTATTGTTTTATATCTTGTTTATGGTTCTTTAAATTTTGTTTCAACCACCTTTTAGATTTATTTAAAGGGGAAATGACACATTATTGAAGGATTGGCTTAGATTCTAAACTGCCAATTATTTGGTTATTGATGCAAATGATTGGTTGTTTGGAATTAAAAGCGCCTATTCTAAGGATTTATCTTTATTTAAAGGTAATATACAGCTCTTTACGCGGAACAGAGGTTTGCATGATGTATTTGTTTGTCATATGGTAATGCTTGAAAATGTTTACATCAGACTGAATAAGACAAACCTTTTATTGATCTTTTACAAGCTGTTTATGGAGTCTAAGCCAATTCATCAATAAGCAAGTCATAGAAACCTATAAATGTACAAGGTGGATGGGCTATCATTGGTCTAAGCCAATTCATCAATAAGCAAGTCATAGAAACTGCCGTAGTAATACCCTTTTTCCCTTAACATCGTCTAAGCCAATTCATCAATAAGCAAGTCATAGAAACCTTTACTTTAATTCCAACAACTACTTAACATGGGTCTAAGCCAATTCATCAATAAGCAAGTCATAGAAACATGCGGCTTCGCTTTTTTGACGCAAAAGTTCCTCAGTCTAAGCCAATTCATCAATAAGCAAGTCATAGAAACATTGTTGAGACAAAGACCTTAATTCACCTACGGCAGTCTAAGCCAATTCATCAATAAGCAAGTCATAGAAACTACAATTATTATATAACTAAGCTCAGAAAGCTTGTCTAAGCCAATTCATCAATAAGCAAGTCATAGAAACATTAGCTGAAATACTATTAGGTTTAATCACAAATGTCTAAGCCAATTCATCAATAAGCAAGTCATAGAAACATTAGCTTCTTCACGGTTGAGGACATGGTTTTTGTCTAAGCCAATTCATCAATAAGCAAGTCATAGAAACGTATGATAGGGTTACATTCATCATCTAACCCCACAGTCTAAGCCAATTCATCAATAAGCAAGTCATAGAAACTTAAAATACCGTCAGACGTTGAAACGCCTGGTCTAAGCCAATTCATCAATAAGCAAGTCATAGAAACTGGTCCTCTAACTGCTTAACGATCCGCTGAAAGTCTAAGCCAATTCATCAATAAGCAAGTCATAGAAACATTGAAGACGCGGAGGCCCTACTTCTCGATATAGTCTAAGCCAATTCATCAATAAGCAAGTCATAGAAACCAGGAAGAGAAAGCTCTTTGTATCAAGCGGCCTTGGTCTAAGCCAATTCATCAATAAGCAAGTCATAGAAACACTTTGATCAACTGAATAGATGATGTGTAATTTATTAGGTTCTTAATTTTAATAAATAAAAAAAGATGAAAACTTGCATCTTCATCTTGAATGGCTCCCCGAGTTGGGCTCGAACCAACGACCTACCGGTTAACAGCCGGTTGCTCTACCACTGAGCTATCGGGGAATGTGGAGTTTGAATTTTAGTACTTCTCTTCCGACAATTTGTTGTGGACGAATGTATACTAAGCTTTGTTCATTCAAAGCCGCCTTAATATAGCCAAGTGCTTCAATCTTTTCAACAGTATTTTTCAAAAAATATAATTTACCTTCCATATATGATTCTGGGCTTGTTCTAAAGACAGGTAAACTAATTACGATTTCAGTGTTTTCGTTGATAACGCTTTTTAGGCTTTTAAAAAAGGAAACGTAAATTTTATCAATGTTGTCAAAGTTTTCTATGGAGCCGGGATGAGTGGGGTTGATAGCATGGTGCATAAGTTTGCCAAGATAGCCTTCGCTGACAATAGCATCTACTTTTTTCCAATCGACTTGCGCATCTGCAATTTTTATAGCGTCTTGTTCAAAGATTTGGCAACTAAGTTCTGGTTTTAGTTGTTGTTTGAACTTTTGTTTTAGCCAGTCTAAGTTTAGCTGACTATCTTCAATTGCTTTTGGGTCAAGGTCGCTGCCGATTACGTTTAAGTTCATTAGCAGGCCTTCCATTAGAACTGTACCGATTCCACAGAACGGATCGTATACTGTACTGCCATCTTTTACCTGAGCTAGATTTAGTAAAGTTTGCGCTAATTTTGGCGGAAACATACCGCGTTGCATGTCACGAGCTGGTTTTTGATAGTCCCGAAAGCTGTAACTGTTTAAGTCTTGGAGACCAACAGTTTTAGTGATGAAAATTTTGTCTAATATTTTAATAACTTGAATAAGGTCGATTTTATTTTGTTTCCAGCCTTGATCGTATAGATAGGCAGTGTGGCAGTTTTTGTTGTTTTTGTTTAAAAACCTTACTTTGCCTTCGCCTTCTTGTTCTTTGGCAATTTTTTTCAACTTAAGCAAAACTTGCTGTTTTACCTTGGGGTGCGCCATGTGTTCAGGCAAATAGTTGACGGCGTATTGTCTTTTGATTGTGGTTTTTTGAATTTTTTGTACTATTGTGTCTGGGTTTCTGCAGTCTTGAAAATTTGTAATCGTATCAATGATTTTAGAAATTGCAGGTATGCTACCAATTTTATCGAGCCAAGTTTGATTTAATTCAACTTCTGTCTCGAGCATGACCCATTCTTCATAATGATCAATAATCTTGCAGTCTGGCAAAGTTGCTTGCAGTTCGGCAATTGCAAATTCAGGTTGGCGACCACATTGAACTAAATATTGCATGATATTATTTGATTATTGTGGCTAACTCTCCTGCTTCGTGCATTTCTTTCATTATATCGTAGCCACCAATCAACTCTCCTTTTATGTACAGCTGAGGAAATGTTGGCCAATTGCTATAAATTTTTAAACCTTGGCGAACCTCTTCATCTTGAAGAATGTCAAATGTCTCATAGTCGGCACCATGAAAATTGAGAATGTCTAATGCTTTAGCTGAAAAACCGCATTGTGGCCAGAGTTTATTCCCTTTCATAAATAAAAGTATATCGTTGCCTTGAATAATTTGTTCGATCTTTAAACGAATTTCTTCATTCATGTGACTTTGTTTCTAAAGTTAGAGCGTGAATTGTATCATTATTTAGTAGGCTTTGTAAAGCACCGTATACTAACTGATGTTGTTTGAGACGGTTTAAATCGCTAAATTTGTTGCTTACGACTTTAATTGCGAAATGACGGTCATCGTTAGTGCTGATTGTGAAATGTCCATCTGGAAATTCCGCTTCAAGCAGTTCGGTAATTTTTGAATTTAGGTTTTGCATATTTATATTGTACTAAATTTTTTTATTTTGAGAACCAAAAAAGTCACCCCGGGGTGACTTTTTTGGTTTAATCTTTTTAGTTTTTGTTATGAGCAGCCTTCAGAGTTGCCGCAATTTAAACACTTGTAGCATGAGCCGTTGCGAACTGTGATGTGACCACATGTGCTACATGCTGGTGCATCACCCATCATACTTTTTAAGTGTTGGTCGTTTAGGTCTTCTTGTTTGTTTGAGGCGTTTTGCTCAACTGTAATTGCTTGTTTTATCTTATCTAATTGTTCATCCCCTCCCCCTGTGCCCCCACCAGTATTCACCGGCGAGGTGCCAGGGGTTTTTGTATTTGTATTTGTTTTTAACAAGGAATGATACTTAGCGATCGTCTCCACTCTCGTGATCTCCGGTTTAACATGAACAAAATCTGTTCTGTTTAGGTATTCCATACCTAGTACTCGGAAAATAAAATCTAATATTGAAGTTGCTGATTTTACATTGTCATGGTTTGTCATACCGGATGGTTCAAACCGTGTGAATGTGAATTTTTCTACATAAGTGTCTAGTGGTACGCCGTATTGCAAGCCAATTGAAATGGCAACTGCAAGTGAGTTTAGTAAGCTTCTGTAAGATGCGCCTTCTTTGAACATGTCGATAAATACTTCGCCAAGGCTGCCGTCTTCGTACTCTCCTGTTCGTACATGTATTTTTTGGCCACCAATGTTCGATTCGATAGTTAAACCTTCACGTTTTGTAGGTAGTTTGCGTTTCAAACTGCGTTGACGAGCCTCTTTTAATTGATTTAGCTCGGCAATTGCTGTGTCTAGTTTTGTTTGTAGTTCTGTTACAAGTTCGCTTACTTCAGCTCCTGAGGCACTACTTGTGTTTAATGGTTGAGATAGTTTACTTCCGTCACGGTATAAGGCGTTTGCTTTGATCCCTAGTTTCCAGCTTTCTAAATATGCACCTTTAATTTCTTCTACTGTTGCTTCATTTGGCATGTTGATTGTTTTGCTGATTGCTCCACTTATAAACGGTTGAGCAGCTGCCATCATGTGGATATGTCCGTTGTGGTGAATAAAGCGTTTTCCAATTGATCCACACTTGTTTGCGCAGTCAAATACTGGTAGGTGTTCGTCTTTCAAATGTGGTGCTCCTTCAACCGTCATACTTCCGCAGATAATATGGTTTGCTGTTGCGATTTGTTCTTCTGTAAATCCAAGTGCTTTAAGTAGATTGAATCCAGGTTGTGAAGTTTTGTCTTTATCAAAACCTAGTTTAGTCATATTTTCTTCTCCTAGTACCCAAGCTTGGAATGCATCACCTAGGCTGAATGATTTAACAAGCTGCTGTTCGATTATTGCAAACATCTCTTCGGTAAATCCTTTTGGAGCTAGGCTTGCTCGGTTAATATCTGACTTGTTCGTTAGTGACAATGTACCTAGTACGTAGTCTAGTATTTCTTTGCGTTCTGTTTGATTGTAGCCAAGATTTTTGAGAGCTGGTTCTACAGATTGATTGATGATTTTGAAATAGCCACCACCTGCTAATTTTTTGAATTTAACTAGAGCGAAGTCAGGTTCAATGCCTGTCGTATCGCAATCCATAAGGAGGCCGATAGTTCCTGTTGGTGCAATTACTGTTGTTTGCGCATTGCGATAACCATGTTCTTCCCCTTGTGTAAGTGCAGCATCCCAACTTTGTTGAGCAGCTTTTAGTAGATATTCTGGGCAGTGTTGAGGATTGATTGCTACTGGTTTAATTCTTAGGTTTTCGTATTCTTCGGCAGGAGCGTTGTATGCAGCTCGACGGTGGTTGCGCATTACTTTTAGCATTGGTTCTCGATTTTCTTCGTATCCTGGGAATGGGCCTAGTGCTTCAGATAGCTCAGCGCTAGTTGCGTATGAGTCACCTGTTAATATTGCTGTTATTGCTCCGGCAATAGCTCGGCCTTCTTTTGAGTCATAAGGGATTCCTGCGATCATTAATACTGTACCAAGATTGGCATAGCCCAAGCCAAGTGTACGGAATTTATATGATAATTCTGCAATTTCTTTACTTGGGAATTGTGCCATTAATACACTAATTTCTAATACGATTGTCCAAAGACGAATTGCATGTTTCATGGCAGGCACATCGAATGTACAATTTTCTTGATCAAAGAAATGTATAAGATTTAGCGAAGCTAAATTACAAGCTGTGTTGTCCAAGAACATATATTCGCTGCATGGATTACTTGCGTTGATGCGGCCTGAGTTTGGACAGGTATGCCATTCATTGATTGTACCGTCGTATTGAACACCAGGGTCTGCACATGCCCAAGCTGCTTCGGCAATTTGATTCCAGAGGTCACGCGCTTTAACTGTTTTACAAACATGTCCATTAGTTCGCCATTTTAGTTGCCAATCGCTGTCTTGTTCGAGTGCGTCCATAAATTCGTGTGGAACGCGAACTGAATTGTTTGAGTTTTGACCTGCGACTGTGCGATAGGCTTCCCCATTAAAGTCGCTATCATAACCGGCTGCAATAAGTGCTGCTACTTTTTTCTCTTCATTTTTTTTCCAGTTAATAAACTCTTCAATATCTGGATGATCTAAGTCTAAACAAACCATTTTCGCTGCTCTTCTTGTTGTTCCTCCTGATTTAATTGCGCCTGCTGCGCTGTCGCCAATTTTTAAGAATGACATTAAACCAGATGAGTTGCCGCCGCCACTTAGTGGTTCGCCTTCGCCGCGTAAGTTAGAAAAATTTGTCCCTGTTCCTGACCCATATTTGAATAGGCGAGCTTCCCTAACCCAAAGATCCATTAGGCCACCTTCGTTAACTAGATCGTCTTTAACTGCTTGGATAAAGCAAGCATGTGGTTGTGGATGGCTATATGAGTCGTCACTTTCTACAAGTACGCCAGTGTCTGGATCAACATAGTAATGACCTTGTGATGGGCCGTTGATGTCATATTTCCAGTGAAGACCGGTGTTGAACCACTGTGGAGAGTTTGGTGCAGCCATTTGTTTGACAAGCATGTACTCAAGTTCTGCTTGGAAGCTGTCAGCATCATCTTTGCTTGCGAAATAGTTGTATTTTTCACCCCAGAATCTCCAGCAACCAGCTAGGCGCTCGATTACTTGTTTAGCACTTTTTTCTGCTCCTTTGATAATGTTTCCTTCGCTATCTTTCATGACATTCCCGTCTTTGTCGTATTGTGGTACGCCTGCTTTTCGGAAATATTTTGAGATCATGATGTCTGAAGCAACTTGTGACCATGCTTTAGGTATTTCACAATCTGTCATCTCAAATACGGTTTCACCACCTGTGCTGCTGATTTTTGCACTGCGTAGTTCGTATTCAATGTTCTCTAGTGGTTTTTCGCCTGTGGAGGTGAAATAGCGGTCGATTTTTAGACCAATGCCAGTTGCATTTTTGTTTGTTTCGAACCTAGGTAGTTTGCCACCTAAACCACGATCGCCACTAATTTTGGCTAATGGATTCATATTTTTAAAGTTGTTAAGATTCTCCTGTCCCAATCTCTGCTAGCTTGTTTTGAGATTGTGACAAGTTTTTGTGTGTGTTTTTCGGTCTTGGACACAATATGTTGTGTCTCGTCGATCGATGTAGGCACAATATATATGACGATAGCTGATCGATCAACAGAAAAATAAAAAATTGTTTAAGGCTTAGGAAAGCCAATCTTGACAAATAAATAAAATAAAAATCCCTCCTGACAAGAGGAGGGATGGTGGTTATCTTGTTCAATAAATTTGAACGATTAGTTGAAGTATTCTTCTAGTGATCTGTGGGCGGGGCAATAAACTATTTTGACTTGTTTACCAGTTTGTTTGGCAATATCAAAGATTTCCTGTTCTGGTAATTGTTGGCAGTCAGGGCAAACCGCTATTGCTGCTGATGGTGTTTCTGGTTGTTGTGTTTCTCGGTGAGTCTTTGATTCTAAACTCATATTTAATAAATAAAAAATAGTGCTATATATTTACATCAAAAAAATAAATGTCAATGTAATTATTAGTTGCACTTGGTAAGTTTTAAAACTTCAACTCTGGGTCAATATTAATCATACTCTCTTGTGGTAGTTCTTGGCCTTGGTATTTGGAAGTTGCTTTCATGTGATAAGGAACTTCAGCTACCGAGCTCATAGTTTCAAATGCTAGTTGGCAAACGCGCATACCTGGATAAAGAGCGACTGGTAAACGGTTTATATTTGTGATTTCTAAAGTGATTGTGCCTTCAAAACCGGCATCAACAAAGCCAGCGGTTGAGTGAACGATAATGCCTAAACGGCCTAGTGAGCTGCGTCCTTCTACGCGGGCAACAAGATCGTCTGCAATTTTAATTTTCTCTAAAGTTGCACCTAGAACAAATTCTCCCGGTTGAACATAAAATGGTTGCCCGGGCTCTTCTATAGTAATTAGTTGTGTTAGATCTTTGAATCCTTGTGGATCGCGAGGGTCTAACACAGCATGTTGGCTGTGTTTATAGATTTTGAAGTGTTTACCAAGCCTCAAATCCATTGATGAAGCATTGATATTGCTAAAATGGTCATCATTTGGAGATGTAATTACAATGTCTCCAGTAGCAATTTTGCTTTTAATATCTCTATCTGAAAGAATCATAAGTTTTTATATTAAGATTTAAAATAAAGGTCTACGAGGTTAGTTGCTTGACCAATGTAGTTGTGTGGAGTTACTGCTAACATAGCTTCTTTGGCCTCTTTTGGTGCATCTAGTTCGTTTATGAAATTGGTAAACGTTTCTTGGTTTACATTTTGACCACGAGTTAAGGCTTTTAATTGTTCGTATGGTGCTTCAATGTGATGTCGTCTCATAATAGTTTGTAGAGCTTCTGCTACGATGACCCAATGATTTTCAAGGTCTTGGCTAATTACTTCTTCGTTCACAGCTAATTTTCCTAAACCTTTTTGGAAAGAGCCATAGCTTAAAAAACTGTAGCCAACTGCAATTCCAAGATTTCTTTGTACTGTTGAATCACTTAGATCTCTTTGTAGGCGTGAGATCATTAGTTTTTGCTCGAGAAAACAACATATTGCGTTTGCAAGTTCAAGATTTCCTTCGGCATTTTCAAAATCAATTGGATTTACTTTATGAGGCATTGTTGATGATCCAATTTCTCCACTTACTGTTTTTTGGCCAAAGTAGTTGAGACCAATGTAAAGCCAGCAATCAGTGGAAAGGTCTAAAATTATTGAATTAGCTCGGCGTAATTTGCTGTAGAAACGGCTTGTGCTATCGTGTGGTTCAATTTGAGTAGTCCACATATTGGCTTTTAGTTCGAGATGTTGCTCGATGAATTTTGCGGTTTCTTTAATCCAGTCTACTTTGTCACTTGATACTGTATGAGCATTGTAGTTGCCAGTTGCACCGTTAAATTTGGCTAAAAATTCATGTTCTGTAAGCTCCTTAATTGCAAATTTTAAGCGGGCTGCATAGTTTATAAACTCTTTACCTAGTGTAGTTGGACTAGCAGGTTGTCCATGCGTTCTTGATAACATAGGCAGAGCCTTGTAGCGTTCGCCAAGTTCTTCGATCATCTCTAGTGTCCTAGTTAATGCAGGTTGCAGGATTTGTTCTTTAGCGTTTTTTAGCATCAATGAGTATGCTGTATTGTTGATATCTTCTGAAGTACAAGCAAAATGTACAAATTCAAGTAAATCAGGTAGCTTTAGCTCTTTTAGTTTTTCTTTTAGGTAGTATTCAAGCGCTTTTACATCGTGGTTTGTTGTACTCTCGATTTCTTTGACTTGCTGTGCTGCGGCTATATCAAAATAGCTATGTACTTCCATTAGGGCGTTTACTTGTTCAGTGCTTAATGTGTGTGTGCCAGATAGCTTTAGTTCATTGCAAAGATAAATAAGCCATTTTATCTCAACAAACAGTCTGTATTTGATTAATGCAAACTCGGAAAAATATTGTTGTAGAATTTCAGTTTTATTGTTGTAACGACCGTCGAGAGGGCTGATGGCCATCAATGAATGCATGTCCATAGTTGATTTTTTAAATATGTAAGTTAGCTTTTATACGTGGCAGTGGGTCACCGATTTCTACATCCAGTTTTAGGCCAGTGATTTGTTCATAGGCTTGAATATATTTTT
>CAYLRB010000005.1:0-16545 GCA_964386265.1 uncultured Candidatus Peribacteria bacterium
AGAATAATTTCTTTTACAGGGAGGTTGGGAGATTTTTCGTTGATAAATTTAATGAGTTCGTTTTTTTTTGTGCTTAATTTTTGGCTGACTAACGGGTGATTGGTTTGGATGTACAGTTTTTGGTGTTTGTAGTATTGGACTTGTATGTCGTCTGCATAGTCAAGGTTGGCTAAAAATTGGCGCGCGTTGTGACATACTTGGCAGGCGTTTATTTCTTTACTGATACCGAGTTTTTGACTTGTTTGTTGTAGTAAGTTGCCTAGTTTTTCAAACATTGGTTGTAGAGTTCGTAAGTTTTGGTGGCCATTTTATCGAAAGAAAATTCTTTAATCCGTTCGTAGCCGTTTTTTATCAAGCTTTCGCGTAAATTGCTGTCGCAAACAACTTGGTTGATTTTTGCTGCTATGTCTGATGGGTTTTCGGGATCGAAGTAGATTGTGGCGTTACCTCCGACTTCGGGTAGACTGGTGCGGTTTGAGGCAACTGTGGCTGTTCCGGTTTGCATGGCTTCTAGCAATGGTAGTCCAAATCCTTCGTAGTAACTTGGAAATACGTAAGCTTGAGCGTGATGATATAGCGAGGGGAGATCGTCGAGTGGAATTAGGCCGGGGAAGTGTACGTTGTTTAAGTTCAGTTTTTTAACTAGTGCGGGGAGATTGTCGTGGTGTTGATTTGGTTTGCCAGTTATAACAAGGCCTCCTTTATAATTGTGTTTTTGCTGGAGAATTTGGAAGGCGTATATAAGGTTGTCTAGGTTTTTGTGTTCGCGCCAGTTGCCTGTGTAAAGCAGATATGTTGTGGGTAGGTTGTATGTTGTTTGTAGATTTGAGTAATTAGATTGTTTAAATTCGTTACCTACGCCTAATCGAATTGGGATTATTTTGTTTGTAAGTCCAGGGTAGGTTGTTTTGAGGTCGTTCGCTGTTGAATCCGATACGGTGATGATTTTTTTTGAGGTTTTGCAGTTGAGCCAAAATATGAGTTTGTAGGCTAATCTATGCCATAGTTTGTTTAGTTTTTGCCCTGGGAAGCGGTGTAGTGTTAAGTCGTGAATTGTGATTATTTTTTTGCCAAAATGTAGGATTGGACCATTAAAGTTTGTAAGATGTAGTAGGTCGGGTTTAAGCCTATAAAGTAAAAGTGTTAGTTTGGTTTGCTCGGCTAGGCTGTAGTGAGGAGCTTGTGTGTCAATTGCTTCCCAGCGAGGATATGCTGCTTGGAGCTCGGTTTGGTTGGCGGATGTACCTAAAAGAAAATAGCGATTTTGTTGATCATGTTTGTAAAGGTAGTCTAATAGTGCACGAATGTAATTACCTATGCCGTTACTATTGGCATAAAAGCGACAGTCGATAGCGATTTTGTGGTTTTTGGAATTGATCTTCATGTGCTAATTTTACTCGTAATAAAAAAAGAGGGAAGACAGAATGTCCTCCCTCTTTTAAGATTTTGTAATGGCTTAGTACCAGTAACCGCTATAGTAATCGTTGCTATAGCCGTATGGATAACCGTAATAACCATCATAGTATCCAGTGTTATATCTGTAATCACTGTATGTATAGTATGGTGTTTGGTTATAACCATTTGTATATGGATAGCTACCATAGTAAGAATAGTTACTATAAGGGTAGGTATTACCATAGTAATTTCCATAATAGTTACCGTAAGGATAACTATTATCATTGTAGTTACTGTAACCATAGCCATATGGATAGCCATAGTCGTAACTAGTGTCGTAATAGTTGTAGTAATTGTATGTGTATGAGCTGTAGCCGTTGTAATTTCCGTAATTGTTGAAACCACAATCATAGCTATAGCCATAGTAACAATTGTACGGATAGTAGCTAGAATCGTATCCATAGCCGTAGTCATAATTGTAGTCATGACCATAGTGGTTTGCACTAACGGCAGGAACAAAGCTAATAACCGCTGCAACTAAGACAACAACTGATGCAAGAAATTTCTTGAACATGAGTCGAAGTTGTTAAATTATTAATAACGCATGTATTTTAGTATATTTTTTGATCTTGTAAAGAGAAAGATTTCCAGAATTACTTACCTGTTCGTCGGTTTACGCCTCAACTGTTGCGTAATTTTGGAAACTTTTCCTGTGGGAGTGGTTTTGCCAAGGGGTGTGGTTTTGGGTGCTTACCAAAGCATGTAGCCATTCTTTGTAGTGTGAAGTAGTTTTTTGTTGGAATTGTTGTCGATTTTTGAGCGTAATCGGCAAACGTGAGTGTTGATTACTCTGTGGTTTGGCTCGGCTTCAATGTCCCACAGGTTTGCTATTAAGTCTGTTTTGCTGATTTCTTGGCAAGGATGTTGGATTAGGTGCTTGAGGATCAAAAATTCTTTGCTTGGTAAATAGTGGGACTGTTTATTGCGAACACAAATCTGAAATTCTAAATGTAGAATCAAATCTTGATAGGCGAGAATTTGTTTGGTGATCATTTGAACTATGATGTTTAAGGATACAGAAAATATTGGCATATTGCTTGTATCTTGAGCAAATGTTGTTCAGATTCTTAATATAGCGATTGATTTTGATAAATTTTTGAAAAAAGGCTTGCAATACGTTGGGAGTTTTACAATAATGTGCTGGCTTTATTTGTGAGAATTGTAGAGTAATCTGCAAAAGGGGTCGTAGTTCAGTTGGTTAGAACGCCTGCCTGTCACGCAGGAGGTCGCGAGTTCAAGTCTCGTCGATCCCGCCATTTTTTCTCTCTTAGCACTATGGATGTTTTGGAAGCGATAAGAAAACGTAGAGCTGTCCATGCTTTTTTGCCTAGTCGTGAGCTTGATGATGAGCAATTGCGTATTTTGATTGAGTCGGCTGCATTAAGCCCTTCTGGTTATAATATTCAGCCTTGGGAGTTTGTTGTAATTAAAGACGATGCTCGCAAAGAAGAGTTAAAAGAGATTGCATTTAATCAAGAGCACGTTGCAGATGCGTCTTTGGCTATTGTTGTGCTTGGGGATATTGGTTTTCCCAAACGCGCTAGAGCTACTGTGGATCAGTGGTTGGAGTTTGGTTATTTGAATGAGTCTCAAGGTAATGCGATGATGGGATCATTAACTAAAGAACGATCAAATGACCAGTTGCGAGAAATGGCTATGCGTAATGTTGGATTGGTTACAATGAGTATATTGTTAGCTGCTGAGGGTTTGGGGTTGGTTACTTGCCCGATGATGGGGTTTAGTAAATGGAAAATGGATAAATTTTTGAATTTGCCTGAAGATAAGTTTGCTGGGATGTTGATTGTTGTAGGTTATGAAGATAAGTCTGTTGTTAATAAGCCAAGGTTGCCACGTAGAAGTTTTGAGGAGTTGGTTAGTTGGGAAACGTATGGTAATAAAAAACCTAATTAAATTAGTTACTATGCAACATAAATATTCGCTTCCAGAAATTGGGAACTTGCCACTTAATGTTAAATTTGTGATTTTGCAAGCAAATTGGCATAGTGAGATTACTGATGTAATGGTTCGTCATTGCAAAGAAGTTCTAGCACATTATGGTTTTGATGATAAATTTATCATTGAATATAAAGCTCCTGGAGCGTTGGAGTTGCCTGTTTTGGCTAAATGGTGTGTTGAGCAACATAAACAAGAAGAAAATCTGGTGCTAATTTGTTTTGGAGCGATTGTTAAAGGCGAAACATATCATTTTAACATGGTTGCTGATGAAGTAACTCGTGGTTTGGGACGGTTGGCTTATGAGTTTACTGTGCCGGTTATTCAAGAAGTTTTGGCGGTTGAGAATTTGGAGCAGTTGAGAGCCAGAGCAGGAGATGATGAGTATAACAAGGGTAGAGAGGCTGCATTGGCAGCTCTACAGTTAATTAGCGTTATTAAAGTTGTGTAGAGTTGAAAAAAGCCAGATGTACATTTTTTAAGATGTATCTGGCTTTTTTGTTTACGTTGAGCTTGTTAGTTTCCTAGTTGAATAAGTGGAGGTGTTGGCTGGTCATCTTCCGGCTTATTAGAGTCTTCATTTTCATTTTCTTCTTCGTTTACTGGAAATTTGTGCGGTTGATCAGGTAGTACGACCTTTAATCTAATGTTTTTTGTGCTAATAAATCCGGCTTTATCGTAGACTTTTATTTCAAGTGGGTAGGTTTGGTTACTTTGAATTGCGTTTGTAACACGGATTTCTCCTACATAAGGGCTACTAGACGTTTGGTATTGTAGAATATTGTTAAAGTAAAATTCTATATTTTCAAGGCCGTTGTTTGCTTCAATGTTAAGTTCTACAGGAATGTTGCCGTAAGAGATGCGATCACCGTCGTTTAAATTGCTGATTTGTAGTTGTGGCTTGTTGTTAGCTAAGTCTGAACTACATAGATTGCTGATTTCAGCTGGCGGTGTTGTGTAAAACACTTTTGGTGCTTTGTAGTTGGGATCTTGAACTGTTGATGGTGTTTCGGTGGTGTTTTCAGTTGTTAAGCCCGCTGTTTCTGCAACTTTACTACCGTTTGCATTTAACCATGCATAAATTGCTTCTTGCCAGTTCGTTCTTTCTGGTTGTTCGGCTTGTGGCGTTAAGAATATACCTTCGGATACATAGTTTTCGGGGCAGTATTCGTTAGGCAGAAGGCCATTTCTGGTGTCTACTTTTACGATGCGGATTGAATCATCAACTTTTTTGGGAATACCATAGTCTGGGAAGATGTCAGAGATTGTAAGACTTTCAGGTGCGCCATCAACTGGTAAAAGCCCTGAAAATTTTGAAACCGCTACTCTTTTTATGCCAGCTGGTTGTTCGAATCGTTCGGCGGGCAGTTCTAAGATTTTGTGTGCTTCTGTCATAAATGTATTCCAAGTAGGTGCCGCAATGTTGTAGCCGTCTGCACTAGGCTTGAGCGGGCTACTGTCTGTATTGCCTGCCCATACAATTGTGGTTAGTTGTGGTGTAAACCCTGCTGTCCAAGTTTCTCCTGGGGCAATGCGACCACCTGGTAATTCATCATTACTTGTTCCTGTTTTTGTACCTGCATCACGGCCTGCTAAGATAAGACGTGGGCCAATTTTGTTGCTATTATCGCTTAAGATGTTTGTTACAATGTAAGCGGCTTGTTCGTCAATTTTTTGCGCACATTTAGGCTGTTCTGGTGCTTCATATAGTATATTGCCATCACGGTCGGACACTTTTAGAATTGGCGTTAAATCGCATTGTTTGCCGTTTTGAGCAAAGGCGGTGTAAGCATGAGCAAACTCAAGTGGGTTGACGCGTACAGTTCCCAAAGCCATTGATGGACCGTAATTGTTTTCGATTAGATTGATGCCTAATTTTTTGATGTATTTTGTGATTTCCTCTTCTTCTCCAGCTAGGAAGTAAGCTTTGATGGCGGGAATATTAAGTGAGCGACCAAGCGCTTGACGCATTGTTAATGGGCCACTGAAGCCTCCGCTGTAATTGTTTGGTGTCCAGCCCCCAAAATTTGTTTTAACATCCCAGAAAACTGTACCAGCGCCGGCAACTTTGTTTTCGATTGCCTTAGCATAAACAAATGGTTTGAATGATGATCCCGGTTGTAAGCGAGTACTTTCGCCAAATACATTATATTGTCCACCAATTTCTTCGTTAAAAAAGTCTGCTGAACCCACCATTGTTAAAATCTGTCCTGTTTTGTTTTCGATTGTTACTAATGCGTGATTGTTTGCACCGTAGCTCAAGTTGCGCTGTGCGTTAGCTGCCACAATTTCTTCAGCTTTTTTTTGCAGGTCGAGGTCGAGAGAGGTTGTTACTTTTAGACCGCTAGCAACTACTTCAGGACCAAACTGCTCAGTTAATTGATTTTGGATGTAGTCTACAAAGTGGGCTGCTTGTCGACTGTTACCACGAGGGGCAAAGGTTAGTTTGTTGCTTTCAATTTTTACAGCATTTGCTTCTTCTTCAGTTAGGAAATCTAATGATTCCATGCGATTTATTACTGAATCAACACGACCAGGAAGATATAGTTGTTTACCGCCCGCTAGCTCAACTGTTTGTCCTAGCAATCCAAATGTAAAATCGTCTTCATCTAAATCGTCAAATTCGTCAATTTTGCGTGCCTCTTTTTCGGTAAACTGTTTTTCCAGACGAGTGTAAACGTGTGTTCCATGCGGAGAGTAATAGCTTGGTGCTTGGATAATTGCTGCTAACACAGCTGCTTCTGCTTTTGTTACTTCTTTTGCAGGTTTTTTAAAGTAGTTTTGGCTGGCTTGTTCTACACCGTAAGCAATGCCCCCATAAGGGATTTGATTGAGGTACATTTCTAAAATTTCGTCTTTTTCAAATTTGCGTTCTAGACGCGTTGACAAGATAACTTCTTTGATTTTACGTGTAATTGTGCGTTCCGACGTAAGGAAAGTGTTTTTTACTAGCTGTTGAGTAATAGTTGAACCACCGCGTGGGCTACCAATGCCAACTTGGCTTAAAACAGCTTTAACGATACCACCTAGATCGTAGCCATCGTGTTCATAGAAGCTGTGATCTTCAATTGCGAGAGTAGCTTGTTGTAAGTGTTTTGGAATTTCTGAAAGTGGTACGACTTTACGGCTTTGGTCACCAGAAATATTGAAGATGACTTTGCCATTGCGATCCATAATCGTTGTTGATTCTGGCCCAAGGTAGTTTTCAATTTGTGAAACGCGAGGTAAGAAAAGGCTATAAAAAAGAAAGATTGCCGTGAGTACACCTAGACCAATTGTTGCAAGTCGTGTTAATCCAATGATTAAATTTTGCTGTGGTGTGTAGTGTGGCGATGAGTTTTTAAATTGCCATGTTCGATGCTTTTTCCGCATGGGGACTGATTGTTTAGTAGATTAAAATTGAAGAAAATCTTGACGCGCGTATTGTATCAAATAGTTAAATTGGTGGCAACAAGGCCTTGATGACAATTTTGCTCAAGTTGAAGAATTGCTTGGCGAATTTTTCGTAAATTGTTGGATTTTTCAGCTGTAGGATTAGCTTGAAATTGGGTTCTAGTAATTTTTAAATATTTATTTAATAAGGAAATTGCCTCTGGGCGCGGTAGGTCACTTAGTGCTAGTCCTGCTTGTAAACGGTGTACGGGGTGATTGTCTGATAGTTTGTTTAGAATCTCTTCTTCGATATTTGTTTTTGTTGATTGTTGTTCGGCTTGTTCGTGAGTACGGATAAGTTGGCAACGAGAAATAATTGTGGGTGGTAACTTGTCTAGTGCACTACTGGTGAGTAAAAAGTGGACTTTACTGGTTGGTTCTTCAAGTGTTTTTAGTAGAGCATTGGCTGCTGGCAAAGTTAGTCTTTCAATATTTTTAATTAGAATTAAGTTGAATTCATGTGGTGAACTTAGATTGCAGTGTTCTATTAGGTCTCGGATTGTTTCAATTTTCAAACTTTCGGTGTCTAAGTAGCTTTTTAGCTCTACGCTTTTGGCTTGGGTTTTAAGCTTTTCGATAAATTCTTGCAGTAGTCGAGTTTTGCTGGTTCCCGAAGCGCCATGGATTAAGATGGAATGGGGAAGTTTTTGTTCAACTAAATAGTTTTCTAATATAGTTTTTGCTTGCGTATGATTTTTTGTTTCCCAGTTTGTGTTCATCATAGAAAAATTATACAATCAGGTTCGTAATGTTATACGATTTAAATTTAAATATGTTTCGCTACTTATTTGCTTGCTTTATTACGCTTACTTTATTAGGTTGTGCCGAGACTGGCTCGGTTCAGGAATCTTATTCTAGCGAGTCAAACCAAGAACAACAACAGCAATCTAACACTGATAACACTATGGCTACCTCTGATTTAATGCAATTACAAAAACCGCAAACTGGTGAACAAATTGTCGTTTTTGAAACAAATATGGGAACTATGAAGGCGCGTTTGTTTCCTGATTTAGTGCCTGAAACTTACAAAAATTTTGTGTTTCATGTTGAAGAAGGCAACTACGATAATACGATTTTTCACCGTGTGATTGATGATTTTATGGTGCAAGGTGGTGATATTGAGGGGTTAAATGGGATCGGTGGTTATAGTTATAAAGGCCCGGGAACAACTATTGCCGAGGAGTTTAATAGTGATTTACGTCACCATAAAGGTGCTTTGTCGATGGCTCGTACATCAATGCCAAACTCAACAGGGAGTCAGTTTTTTGTTGTTGAGAATGCAGCTGGAACACCATTTTTAGATGACCAATATTCAGTGTTTGGTCAAGTTTTTGAAGGCTTGGAGGTGATTGATAAAATTGCTGACAGCGAGACAGATGCAATGGATAAGCCGCTAAAAGATGTCGTTTTGACTAAAGTGTATCTGGAGGAGGCTAAATAGATGGGGCCGGTTAGGTGGATACCACTCCTTGATTGACTTTCTTTCTAAGTGTTGTATACTTTGATCTTAGTAGTTTTCATAAATTGGGATGATTTACCTTGACCATGCAGCAACAACGCCGGTCGATTCTCGTGTTTTAGAGGCAATGCAACCGTATTTTGTGGAAAAATTTGGCAATCCTTCTAGTTTGTATGGTTTGGGTCGAGAAACAAGGGCAGCTGTTGATCAAGCACGGTTAACTATTGCTGAAATTGTGAACTGCCAAGGGCATATTGTTTTTACTGGTGGTGGTTCATAAAGTTGCAATTTGGCTTTGAAAGGTGTGGCTTGGGCACTTAGTAATAAAGGTAAACACTTAATTGTTTCGCAGGCTGAACATAGTGCTGTATTAGAATCCGCCGAGCAGCTTGGGCAGATGGGGTTTGAGGTGACATACTTGCCGGTTGATGAATTTGGGTTTGTAGATTCTGAACTATTGAGGTCAGCTATTAGGAAAGATACGATTTTGGTGAGCTTGATTTACGCTAACAACGAGATTGGTACGATTCAAGATATTGCGGCTTTGGGTGCTGTTTGTAAAGAAAAAGGAGTATTGTTTCATACTGATGCTTGTCAGGCGGCAAATTTTTTGGAGCTAGATATGGATAAATTGGGAGTTGATTTATTAACGCTAAATGCGGGTAAAATCTATGGTCCTAAAGGCGTAGGTGTATTGGCTGTTAAGGATTTGAATTTGGAGTTGTGGCCTGTTGTTTCTGGTGGAGGACAGGAGTTTGGTTTACGTTCGGGAACGGAAAATGTACCAGGCATCGTAGGCATGGCCGAGGCTTTAAAGTTGGTTCGCGAGGTTAGCGAAACGGAAGCGGTTAGGCTGGCGGAATTGCGCGATCTTTTGTGGCAAGGTTTGGTGAAAGAGATTCCGAAGTGTTGGTCTACCGGCAGTTTTGAGGCGGGTAAACGGTTGCCGAATCATTTGAGCATGGTGATTGAAGATATTGAAGGAGAATCGCTTTTATTAAGACTGGATAATGCGGGTGTGGCTGCTTCCACAGGGTCAGCTTGTAGTTCGGGTTCTTTGGAGCCTTCGCACGTATTAAAGGCGATTGGTTTACGTTCGGATCAGACTTTTTCTTCTTTGCGGTTAACTTTGGGTAAATCAACGACGCGTGAACAGGTTGAGCAAGCGATTAGAATTATTGCCAAAGAGGTTAAGGGGTTGCGAGAGATTGGTAGTTTATTTTAAGCAGAATGAGTTTGAATAGTCCCAGTTTCGAGCCGAAACCGCAGCTTGTTTTGAGTGACGCGCAAAAAATAGTGTTGGAAGAGTTAAATCGCCATTTAATAAATTTGAATCCTGAGCAAATTGAAGCTTTATTAAAAAGACGCAAAGATGGAAGTGTTGATTTGCGAGGTAAAGATTTTGCAAATTTACTGATGAGATGTGGAGTTTGGGAAAATTATTTTAATTTGAAGACCTATACAGATGTTCAGATGGGGGTTCGTTCTATGCCGGGCGAAGATGGTTTAGTGAGCTTGTTGTTGCCAAAAGTTGATATGGGGGCTAGTACTTGTCAAGATGCTCAGTTTATTGGTAAATGGCCAGATAGTGGCAATATATTAAGTTTAACTGCTGATGGTGTGAGCGCAGGTATTTTTTCTGGCTGGATGGCTAGAGAGATGGTTAATGAGTTAGTGCAAAGTTTAGCTAGTGAATTAAATGATATAGACATTTTTGCGGATTTAAATCTTATTATGTGGAGAATAAACACCTTGGTTATTGCAGCCTTAAATAAGGTGCGTGCTAAATATGAAAAAGAGATTGAGCCTTTGTTTAGTGAGTTATATTGTAGTGTGAATCGCTGTGATAATATTAGTCGTGATTTAAAATCAGCCTTACAGCAAGAAGTGATTGATGGTTCTGGTAGTACGACTTTGCAAATTACATTTGAGGATTTTGCTAGGAAAAGTTTAATTACTTGGCAACTGGGTGATGGTGTGATTGGTTTGTTGAAAGAGAATAATCAACCTCCCATTTTATGGCATATCGGAAAACATTATCAGGCTAATACACCGGCTCAAGTTTGTTTGGTAGATTTTGGAGACGAATATTGGCAAACCTTTTTAGATCTACATGCTGTTATGCATTGTTTCGACTTAACTGATGTAGCTGGTTACTTTTCTGGAACAGATGGAGCTATTGGAGCAGTTGGCGCGCATTTAAATCAGGTTTTGCAAAAGTGGTTGAGTGAAGGTTGTCAAAATAAGGCTACAGAAGTTGGGGCACAAATTGCCGCAGTGGCTAAGCCTGTTGCTGACGACGATCTTGCGCTTGCATTGAGATGCTTTGATAAGGCTAAAACAGATCCTAGTTTGTAGTATTTTAGTTTGTGCTAAACGTAAGAGGTGCTTGCTGGTAACTACTCATTTGGATTAATTTGTTGCTGTCGGTGGGATCAAAGTAGCCGAATTTGTAGCTTACGGTGTTAGTCTCTTTTAATGGAAACGTGCTGTTTTGTGATGCAACTAAGGTTAGTGCAGCGGATTTTGTTTCGGCATTAAAATTTATACTACAGCTAACTGCATCTAAAGCGGTTGACCCTGACCCAGTTACGATGCGGCAGTTGCTTAATTGACCAGTTTGTGGATTGATGTCTGCTCTAATTCGTCCTGAGCTTGCACCGTTTTTGTAGTTGAAAATAAGGTCGATATAGCTAATTAGATTTGGTTTTTCGGTGTTAATATTGAATGTTGTTGTAATTTGTTCGCCGGAATCAACGTTTATTGATGCAATTGCTGGTTTTACGATTTCGCTAGCTAATGTTGAAAGAAGGTTGTTGCGTAGATCAATAATCCCTGTGTTTTTGCTGCGAAGAGCGTCTAAAGGATCTTTGTATGTTAATCTGTAGGAAAAGAGATTGTTTGCAGAAGCACCGAATAGAATGTCAGTTTGGAAATTGAAATTTATTGTTAATTCATCGGTATCAGCATTATAAGATTTGCTGCAAGTGAGATTTTTAATCGTGATACCTTGATTAATTAAACATTTGCTAATGTCACCACGACTGTTGAATTGTATGTAAAAGGTGCCTTTGCCAACTTTGTTTGTTCGATTAAAAAATAGCTCTAGTTTTGTTGTCCAAAGTGGATCTTGAGTATTGACATCTACAGTTAGGTTTTGAGGTTCTAGGCCGCCAGCCAGAATGTTTTCTGGTGTAAAGGTAGCTGATTGTAGGCTTGGTGCTTGCAATTGATCGTTTGCTGGTACAAAGATTTGATAGTTAGTTGGGGCTAGTGATTGAAAGTTTGCACCGTTGATAGCGATATTTAGAGGAAAGCTTGTATCATTTTCTAAACGAGTGTCGTCGAGACAATTAATTGTTACAGTTTGACTGACTGATGGTAAGGCAGTAGTTGTAATGACTTGGCTATCAGTTATTGCTGCACCAGAAATTGTGAATTGATTTTGGCTCAAACTAAAATCTCCGTTTGGATCGTCTAGGCCAATCTCTACTTGTAAGTCTGATTCTGGTTGGCGGTTTAAGGTTAAGCTTAATTCTATTGTTTCACCTTCTTGGCAAGTTGAACTACTTAGTTGGCTACTAACTAAAACCGGAGAGTGTTTTTTGAACCAATTGAATTGAGCTTGTACAAGGTTTTGATCCCAAGCGTGTCCAACGTTGGTATATATTTTTTTGCTAACCTGATTCATCCTTGTTAGCTCTCGATCTAAATTGTCTGTCCAAAGGCTGCGAACTACAGTGTCGGTAGTGTCATGAATGAGTAAACCTTTTAGGCTTTTAGTTGTTGTGGCTTGCGGAACAGGAATTGGGAAGTAGCTCCACGCAATGTCGGAACCAGGTAGTTGATTGTTTCCTAATGAGTTAATTTGGTTTTGCCAGGCGCCCATAACTAACTGGGTGCCAAATTTTAGGAATGGATCAGTAATTGAATTGATTAAAGCGGTTACTAGTACCGTGTCTGTGGGGAAAATTTCTAGTCCACCGGCGGTTTCGGAAAATGCTTGAATTTCTGGTAAACAAGCCGCTGTGTAGTAGCTCATAATCGCGCCATAAGATACGCCAGTGCTAAAAATGTGATTCTCTATAATTTGATGATCGGTTTTTACTTGTTGAATGATGCCGCTAACAAAGTCTAAATCGGAGCTGCTGCAGCGATTGGTGCCTTGTGTATGCGCGATGTCCCAACGTTTACCTGTTAAATCGTAAGATGGGAAAAGCACAGTGCCGTTATATGTTATGTTTTTTGCTGGCGGAGTGAGTGATTCTGGGGCAACTATAATAGCATTATTTTGGTCGGCGGCAGCTTTTAGGCCAGTAAAATCCATAGCTGAACGACGAGTGCCATAATGCCCATGAAATGAAAGCACAAGGCTACATGGCTGACTGTTACATTGTTCAGGTACATATTTAAGATATTGACGAGAGCCGATAGTTAGATCGGATTCGGTGCCTGCGGCGAGACTTGTTTGCGCAAGAAGTGATAAACTAATCAGTAGTGTTAATCCTAATTGTTTTATAATTTTGGACATATTTAAATTTGTATTTATATTTAATGGTCCTAAGTTATTGATAATTTGCCTTAAGGGAAAGCTTTAATTGCTATATTTGTAAAGTGTGTAAATACGGTTTTAACGCTGAGATTTAAATGAATTGCTATGTGATTCTCTTGACTAATTCGATTTAATGTATTATAGTTCGCTCTTATTATAATTTAGCAATAAGGTATGAGTTCTTTCTTTTCTCGCTTTGTAGCGATGGGAATGACCACAATGATCCTATTAGCCGCTGTTTTACCAGGTGTAGCTGCAGCTCAGGATTTTGGTTGGCCAGTTTACCCACAATTTTATGTCAACGTAGTTGATGTTGAATTAAACCAAGATACTGATGGTGATTTACGCCATAGTATTGATTTCGGTGCTGTAGATGTTGCAGAAACTGAAACACGTACAATCAGTTTTGATAATGATTCTGATTTTGACGTGGAAATGTCTATCCGTCAAACTGGTGGTAACAGTGATGATGTTTTTAGTTTTGATGACACAACTCTAGAAATAGAGGAAGGTGACAGCGAAACTTTGCAGATTAAAGCTGCTCCAGATTCACGTGGTGAATTTTTTGAACAGTATGCAATTACGTTTGTTCCGCAAAGTAACTATGGTTACGGGTCTGTAACTTTTATTTTGGACTTGGAAGTTAATGGTTTTGAAGATAACAATGATGCGCGTTCTTCAGATGAAGATTTAATTACAGATTTTGAAGTTGATACTGATCAGAATCTTTATGCTTATCCAACTGCCGCTATCAAAGTTGAATTTGAACTAGAGCGTGATTCTTACCTAAGTTTGGATGTTTGTGATGAAGATGGTCGTAACTGTTTACGTGTTTTCACTGATAACTTCTTTAATGCAGTTACTTCTGGTGATGAGTTTGTTTTCGTACTACCTCGTGCACTTGATTCAAACATGGAATATGAAGTTAAGTTGAGAGCAGAATCTCGTAATGGTGATTTTGTTGATACTGATACAGATACAATTGGTCGTAACAATTCAGTTCGTCCTCGTCCAATTGACCCAATCTACCCACCGGTTGGTGGTGGTTGTGAAGGATTTGTAGATGTTGCTCCTAACTCTGAATTCTGCCAAGCTGTAGAATTTGCGGTTGATCGTGGTATTTTCCAAGGTGATGATGTTGCTGGTCCTTATGGTCGTACACTTCGTCCTGATGATGCTTTAACTCGTGCGGAAGCTGTAATGGTTTTAACTCGTACTGGTAAAGTTAAATTATCTGATACTAGAACGCCACTTCCTTTCTACGATATTGATGAACGTGCATATTACATTCCTGCTCTGCGTGAAGCTGTTCGTTTAGGTGCAATTCGTGGTTATAACGATGGTACTTTCCGGCCTGCTCAAACAATGAACCGTGCAGAATTCTACAAAGCTTTCTTAGAGTTTGTACGTGCTCGCGGTGTTGGTAACTTTATCCTAAGTTATGATAAATTTTACTCACCATTTAGTGATGTAACTTGGACTGAGATGCGTTGGTTTGTTCCTTATGCTGATTGGGCTGTTCGTTACTTTGATCGTAGCCCGGAAGCGCAACGTTGGTACGGTACAAGCTTGCTAGTTGAAAGTGAGGCAGCTTACTTCCAGCCAGGTGCTGAGATTACGCGTGGTCACATTATTGAGTTGATCTACGCTATGTCGAAAAGAGATATGTTAAATATCTAAGTTTAAAAGAACTTTGGGCTTACCCTTGCTAAATTGGCGGAACTTGATTTTAAAAGATCAGGTTCCGTCTTTTTTATTATTTAAGGTTAAGTTATGATGCACCTGTATAATTAATAATGTTTTTATGAATGGTGAGACACCGAAGCGAAGCGCGGTAAAGCCACAAGATTGTTGGGATTTAACACCGCTTTATACTAATCCCGAAGATTGGGAAAAAGATTTTGCTAATTTAAAAGATGAATTGCCGAGATTAGAACTTTTTAGTGGCAAACTGATTGATGCTGATACGATTTTGAGCTGTTTTGATGCCCTTTCGGCATTTGAACGTAAGTTGGAATATATTTACGTTTGGGTTAGTTTGAAAAGTAGCGAAGACCTTTCGGTGAGCGATAATCTTAATCGCTCTAAGCGTGTTGAAAGTTTAGTGGCGCAATTTAGCGAAACAACTGCTTATATTGAGCCAGAACTAGTTAAATTGGCTGACGACTTTTTGCTGTCTTTAATTGATGACGAACGATTTGCTGAGTACAAAATGACGATTAAGCAGTTTTTGAATTTAAAGCCGCATGTGCTTTCGGATTCGGAAGAACGACTTTTGGCTAAAGCAGAGTTGCTTTGGAATGATCCTTATACAATTTTTAGTAGTTTTGATAATGTGGATGCTCAATTTGAAATGGTTGACGATGGTACTGGTCAGTTTTTGAATGTTACACATGGTAATTATAGTTTGTTTTTAGAGCATCGTGATCGTGATATTCGCCAAAAAGCGTTTAATTCGATTTACGGTGAATATCGAGATCATATTCATGTGTTAGCAGATGTTTTACACTCTTTGGTTAAGCAACACGTGTTTTTGTGTGAGGTGCGTAATTATGCGTCCCCTTTGGTTAGCGCGCTAAGTAATAATCAGATTTCGGAAACGGTTTATCGGAACTTGATTAGTCAAATGCATAAACAACTTCCACGTTTTTATGAATATATTGAAAAGAGAAAGCAGCTTTTAGGTCTTGATAAGCTAGCAATGTGGGATTTGAGAGTATCGTTAAATAAGGTAAATTTCAAATTCAGTTATGAAGAGGCTGTTGATTTGTGTTGTGCAGCGGCTGCACCTTTGGGTGAAGATTATGTAACGATTATGCGAAATGGCTTATTGAATGGGTGGGTTGATCGTTATGAAAACAAGGGTAAGCGAAGCGGAGGATTTTCGAGTGGGTGTTACGACTCTTATCCATATATCTTGATGAATTATACGGGTAATTTAAACGATGTATTTACTTTGATGCACGAAGCTGGCCACTCTATGCATTCTTATTTGGCTAATAAAAATCAGCCATATTCTTTAGCGGATTACCCGATTTTTACGGCAGAAATTGCATCTACTGTGAATGAAAGACTTTTGGTTAATCATTTGTTGGAGAAGTTCGAGGGAGAAGAACGTGAAGCAGTATTGCATTATGAGATAGATGCAATAAGGGCAACCTTTTTTAGACAAACAATGTTTGCTGAATTTGAGTTGTTAATACATGAAGCAGTGCAAGAAGGAGTGCCACTTACTAAAGATTTTTTGTGTGAAAATTATTTGCGACTAAACAAACTGTACTATGGAGGAAATGTAGAAGATGGCGACTTGATTCAATACGAATGGGCGCGAATCCCGCATTTTTATTACAATTTTTATGTCTACCAATATGCGACGGGAATCGCTGCAGCATACAACTTCGCTGATCGTTTATTGAACGGCGAAACGGAAGCTTATTTGAATTTATTAAAAAGCGGTGGTCGAGATTTTCCTTTAGTTTTATTGCGTGAAGCGGGCGTAGATCTGGAAGCAGCCAACTTTTATGAACCGATTATGGCTAGGTTTGAGGAGCTCGTTAGAGAGCTGTAAAAGGAGTTTTTATAAGATATATTGAAAGGCGCAACGCAAAGTTCACGCCTTCGCGTGAATAGTTGCGCCTTTTTTAATCTTGCCATTCTTGTTCGGGTTTGCCAGCTTGCTCGTTGATGTAGCGAG
>CAYLRB010000005.1:16645-41899 GCA_964386265.1 uncultured Candidatus Peribacteria bacterium
TTTTAATCTTGCCATTCTTGTTCGGGTTTGCCAGCTTGCTCGTTGATGTAGCGAGCTAGTGCGAAGAGGTAATCGGATAATCGGTTTAAATATGTGGCTATTTCTGCTGTGTTTTCTTCCGTTAAGCTTGCTAAATCAACACTGTGGAACTGCCTTTCTACTTTGCGGGCAACTGTTCTAGCGCAATGTACTTGAGCGCCAAGAGGGCTACCGCCTGGTAAAATTAGCTGTTTTAAAGGTGCTGTGTTTTGCCAGTAATAGTCAATGCGGGCTTCTAAAAATTGCGTGTCCTCTGGTGTAACCGGGTCGCGCGTGGAAACCGCTTTAGCTAGTAGCGCGCTTATACCCATTAGTTTTTTTTGAATCGTTGTAAATTCGTTTTCTGGAATTATTTTGGTGGAATCAATTGCTATACAAAGACCTAGATTTGCTGAAAGGTGATCCATCTCACCAAGTAGATCGAAATAAGCATTACTTTTTGCAAGTCTTGTGCCATCAAACAAGCTGGTTTGGCCTTTGTCGCCAGTTTTTGTATAAATGCGCATAAGTGAGTTTTGTTTTCTTAGATTTTTAGTATAATTAATTTACTTTATTTGTAGATGAATGACTAGAGTTTCATTAATAAAATGGTTGGGAGGCGTGGCTTTGAGTTTGTGTGTCTTGCTGGTCTTGTTTACACCTTTTCATTCGATTATTAGTACATTTTTTTTGTATAAACTAAATTTGGTAAATTTTGATTTTTGGAAAATTGCAGTTCCGATTTGGAAAGAAGTATTGGTTGCATTTTTAATTGCTATTTCAGGCTTATTGTTTTTGTTGAAGGCTTGGCGTTGGAATAGATTTTTCTCTGTAACTTTGGCGTTTTGTTTGTTGTCAATTTTTTTGACACTAATTTATAGGACGGAAAATGACGTTAGTGTGGCCATTTTGTGGGGAGGACGCATTGAGCTTTTGTGGATAGGTTTGGCAGCTTCTTTAGTTGCTTTGAGCCAGGTTTGGACTGATCGGCAAAAAAAGATTTTGCAGTGTAGCTTGTTAATTGCTTTATCGGTGAGTTTAATGTTGGCTTTAATATTGTGGCTTGGTGGACATGAATTGCTGATTAATTTGGGTTATCGTAACGATTGGAGCACTTTTTATTTAGGTGAAGCGCCTGCATTTTGTCAGAAAGAAGCGGGGACAGAATTTTGTCGTTGGCAATCAGGATTCGCGGGCCCAAATAGATTTGCAGCATACTTATTAGTTTTTGCACCTTTTTTGTCTGTTAGTCGAAATTGGATTTTGCTTGGCGGTGTTTTGTTGGCTATTTTGGGCACTTTTTCTCAAGGAGCTTGGGTGGCATTGTTTGTTGGAAGTGGTACATATCTTTTGTGGAAAACAGGTTGGTGGCAAAAAAAGTGGCTTCAGATTGGTTGTGGACTTGCTGTGTTTTTTGTGATGTTGTTGAGTGTTTATCTTTTGATTGCGGGTCCGCCGAGTTGGTTAGATATTTCAAGTTCTCAGCATGTAGTTAGGTTGCAAGAGGGGGTTGATAGTTTTTTTGATCAGCCTTTGGGAACTGGTATGGCTGCGTCTGGGCCTGCTGCATTTAGATTAGGTGCGGATACTGTTCCCGAAAATTGGTTTGTACAGGTTTTGATTAACCAAGGGGTTTTGGGACTAAGTTTGTATCTGTTTTGGTGGTTTTTATTATTAAAGTTTGCGTGGAAAAATCAAAAAAAGGAATTTAAAATCGCCTCATTACTAGCAGGTGTTATGGTGCTTGTGCAAAGTGTATTCCTTCATCCTTTTGAAGATTTT
Source organism: uncultured Candidatus Peribacteria bacterium (assembly GCA_964386265.1). GTDB lineage: Bacteria > Patescibacteriota > Gracilibacteria > UBA1369 > UM-FILTER-41-14 > CAYLRB01. Next base: position 18,446 of record CAYLRB010000005.1, read on the forward strand.
GGAGTTACAGTAGCTCTATTTGTTGCAATTGTTTTGTGGCAAGGTCGTGATGACTAATTTGTTGTAAACAGCTTGTGTTGCAGTTTTGCTTGTTCTATGAGCATACTCATTCCATTGTAGTATGGAACATTGTGTTGTAGGCAGAAGTCAGATAAAGAGTTTTGATTGTATAGTAAGTCATAAACCGTATTGGCAGATTGGATAAGATTTGAAGGTAGCGGTAATGGGTCTTTATTCTTTAAGCCAATAGGCGTTGCATTTATTAAAATTTTGTTAGTTGTAGATGTAAGATCTTTGAGAGTTTTTGCGGATTTAAAATTGTATTTTTGAGCTAGCTGTTCAGCTTTGGCAAGAGTGCGGTTGTAAACTGTTACGTTTGAAACGTTTAAATGTTTTAGTGCATATGCGATTGCTTGTGCTGCTCCGCCAGCGCCTATTAAGCATATTTCGGTGGTTTTTATATCGGATTTTTGAGTTTCGCTTAAGCTATTTACCCATCCTTTCCAGTCGGTGTTGTGCCCTTGTAATTCAAAGTTTTTGTTTACGATTACCGTATTTACGGCTCCAATTTCAATTGCAGTTTGATCAATCTTGTTTAAGAATGGGATAATACTTTCTTTGTGTGGGATCGTTACAGAAAAACCTTTTAACTGCCCTTCTGTTGGTAACGTAATTGTGTTGTTTTTGACGGTATCTATAAAGCTACCGAGGTCTTCAGGGGCAATTGGAAATGTCAAATACTCAAAGTCGAGGTTTTCTTCGTTGTACCAATTGTTGTGAATTTGTGGAGATATCGAATGGCTAACTGGGTAGCCAAGTAGACCTGTGTATTTTTTCATTTATTTGGTGGATGAACTTCCTCTATTATCCGCTAATTTGCTAATACGACAATATTTGTTTTGGAATCTGTCTTTTAGGTAGGCAGTAAGCTTGATAGTATCTAAGTTGGTTAATTACATTTTATGACGCTTTTGGCCGTCGGCTATCCACATTCGCCAGCCGCTCAGATTTTGAAAGAGTTAAACCCTAAGCAAGGTGCAGCTTTGATTTCAGATTTTTCAGAGCTTGACTTGAAATATTTTGATGAAGGACAAGTTTTGTTGGCTTTGTACTCGTCATACAAAGGATATGATTGGCAACTTTGTCGTAGATTGATTAGTGATAGGTTGTTTGTAACTGGTGCAGTTCAACAAGAGAATAAGCTGATTTTGGCAGCTAAAAATCCTAGGTTTAATACATTGTTACTGGATAGCGAGAAAGCACATTTTTTGCCTAATTTGGGGAGGTTACATCGTGGTTTGAATACTCAAATTGTTGCTACCCAAAGACAGGCAATACAGCAAAGTTTTAGTGATAGAACTTGTGCGGTTATTTGTAGTCAGGCAGAAGCAAAAGGTTTTGGCTTAGAATTTCAGTATGATTTGGATGTTAAAGCTGAGCGTATAAATTATTTTCTAATTGGTAAAAAATTGCCTTCGGTGGCAACGGCAATGACTTTACTGGAAGTTGTGCGGAAGAGAGATTTAAACAGTTTATTATTAGCGGTAGCGCATTTTTGTAAAGAAAATGAGCTGAATCTTAAAGAGGTTGTTCAGTTTCCTGATGATGAAAATCTACATTGGTTTTTCCTTGAAGCAGATTATAGAATGGCCAAATTGCGTAAATTGATTACGCAGTTGGAAGACATGCAGTTGGTTAGTCGCGTGATTGTGCGGGGCGCGTTTTAAACACCATCAAGTTGTACGAATAAGCTTGCCCTAATTAATTTTTACTTGTCGGTAACCATTTTTGCAACTTTCTTAGCCCAGAAAAACCAAGAGTTTTTGTGTAGTAATTGAAAACAAAGTAAAGGATTGAGCTGATTGTGATCGTAATTATTAAGCTAATATGATTGCTGATATAAATAATTTTTAGATAGTAAGTTAAGGCCCCCATTAGTAATCCGCCAACCAAAATTTTTGCAAATGGTGCGAAACTGTTGTTTGCCAAAGGTAAAAATTTTTTGTGAAAAAAAATAGCTAAAATAATAATTTGAATTAGAGAGGCTATTAAAAAGCCAATTCCAAAAGCTGTTACTCCAAAAATTGGTGAAAGAAAGTAACTTAGGCCAATGTTGATTGATAAGAAAAGAAAACTTACAGATACAGGTGTTACAATCGCGTTGTAGCTGTAAAATGCGCGGGCATATAGGTGTGTTAGACTTTCAAAGGGTATTGCTAAGGCAAGAAAACTTAAAACGCCGCTTGTTAGAGCGATGGCAGCTTGATCAAACTGGCCGCGTCCAAGGAGTAGATCGATAAATTCTGGAGCAAGAATTGCCAATCCTAGGGCAGATGGCCAAGTATAAAACCAAATTTGTAGCGAAGTTGAACGTAACCTGTCTTGAAAATCTGCATTTTCTTCTTTGTCCCTGTGGTCTACCAGAAAAGGAAAAACAGCTGTTGCTATCGATATGCCAAAAACGCTGACAGCAAAACTTTGAATGTTACGACCATAATTAAAGGCAGCGATACTTCCTGTAATTAATTGATATCCAATCAAGTTGTAGGTCCAAAGTGAAAGTTGCCAAGCTAATAGTCCAAATGTTTTTGGTATTCCGAGTAGGTATATTTTTTTTAGGGCCGGTGTAAATAGCTTGTTGATTTTAAGGGAAAAGTTTTCGCGTGGTTCTTTGGTGGTTATAACTGTTAAGTCAAAAATGCGGATTGCTAGATGAAGAGCTAATCCAATTGCCACACCGTATACAGCGCTATAAATGCCATGCGTGTCGTGCCATAATGTAATCCCTGCAATTATACCAACATTGTAAAAACTTGCAGATAATGCGTATGCTAAATAGTGTTTGAATGAGTTGAGAATTGCGCCTAAAAAATTGCTAATACTAAATACAATTGGGCTTAGTAGTAGCCAGCGTGAAAGTGAGATGATTAAATCTTTTTGCTCTGGTGTCTGAGTTTCAAACAATGATGCTAACGAAGGCATGAATATATATGCCGCAATACTAAGTCCTATGACCAAAAATTGGCTGGTAATAAAAAAACTACTTGCTAATTGCCAAGCAGATTGTTTGTTTTTGTTGTATTCTGAGCGGAAAATGGGCAAAAAGGCACCTGATAAACTGCCGGCGATTGTTATTGTGTAAATTAGGTCTGGAACTAAAAAAGCCGTATTGTAAGCATCGGTGATTGCGCCTGCACCAAAATAATTTCCAATTAGAATATCGCGCAATAGTCCACAAATGTAACTAATTGCTGTCGCCAAAATCAGAATTATTGAAGCTATGCCGCTGGTTGTTGGCTTGAAAAATCTGCGCATAAGCACGGCGTTGGAAAAATTGCATCCTAAGAATCAACTACTGAATTTTAGCGGTAAAGGTTGTTCCAGTAAAGCGGCGATTCCTCCAGGGTAGTTTATTGCGTCGTAGCCTTTGCTTAGTAAATATTCGCAAGCTGTTATACTTCTTACGCCATGTGCACAAATGATGATATATGGTGTTCCATAGTCTAGTTCTCTGTGGCGATGCAGTAGCTCATCGATGGGAATGTGTAGCGCACTTGGCAGCGGAAATTCATGGAATTCTTCTTGTGAACGGACATCAAGAATTTGACGATTGACTAGTTGGTTGGCCATAAATTTTTGCAGCGAATGTGGACTCTATTTTTAGAGCATGGGGGTTTTACTGTCAATAGTGATAGTGTTAAAAAGGTTACATCTATGCTCACACTTGTGCGAGAGGGATCGCAAAGTTCGCGCTTTCGCGCGAATTGCTATTTATTGATTTTGGCAGTTGGCACAGGTGCCAAAAGCTGTAAAACTTATAAACTCAATACTCAAATTTTGCTTTTGATTGACGCAGCTAAGGCAGGTTAAAGTTCCTGGCTCGGTAATATGCTGGATTGATTGGCATTTTTGGCAAATAAAGTGGTGATGTGGTTGATCTGCTAATTCAAATAGTGTGGTGTTTTTATTCAGCTGTAATTTTTGCAGTAACCCTTCTTGTTCTAATCTTTCAATGTTTCTGTAAGTTGTTGCTAAGCTTAAATTTGGAAGCAATTTTTGCGCGATAGCATGAATTTGAGCAACACTGGCATGAGGATTTTGCTCTAGTACTTTAACGATTATAGCTTTTTGCCTAGAAAAGTTGCTCATTATAATTTTTGTGACTTTTAGATTATTTTATGTTTAGTTTATGTAAATAGCAAGTTTATAAGCCGTTTTTCTTTTAAATTAGTATTGATTCGCAATTTTTACTATGGTTTACTGTCACTACTTTATTTTGGATTATGGCTGTATTAGAAATTAAAAATTTGCACGTTAATATTGACGGAGAGCCAATTTTGCGTGGTGTGGATTTAGTGGTTAAATCTGGCGAAGTTCATTGTATTATGGGTCCCAATGGATCAGGAAAAAGTACTTTGACAAAGGTGATTATGGGGCATCCTAAATATGAGGTTGTTGATGGGTCTATTACGTTTGATGGTGAAGATGTTTTGGCAATGGAACCTAATGAAAGATCTTTGGCAGGTATATTTTTGGCTTTTCAGTATCCGCAAGAAATTGCAGGAGTTCGTTTTTTGCAGTATCTGACAACAATTTATAATGCGCATTTAAAGCTGCGCGACCCCGAGGCTAAGGAAGTAAAACCGTTTAAGTTTAAAAGAATTTTGGAGCCGCTTTTGAATGATTTGAAAATGCGAGAAGATTTTCTTCAGCGTTATCTTAACGAAGGTTTTTCTGGTGGTGAAAAAAAGAAAGCAGAGATTTTGCAGTTAAAACTTTTAGAGCCTAAGTTTGCTATGTTAGATGAAACCGATTCGGGCTTAGATGTTGATGCTTTAAGGATTGTGGCTGAAGGTGTTAAATCTATGTTGAATAGTCAATTAGGCGTTTTGATGGTTACGCATTATCGCCGAATTCTGGAGTATATTAAGCCGGACTTTGTGCATGTTATGGTTAATGGAAAAATTGTTAAAAGTGGTGGTGCAGATTTGGCGGCGGAGTTGGAAGAAAATGGTTATGAAAATTTAACTAACCTTTAAAAAATGCACATTACTTTGTCAGCTTCAAAAAATACTCCTCACCGTAGGTTGACTACGCCCGTGTCGTATTTTTTTAGCTTCCTAGTACTGCACTATTTTTTAAAGGTTAGTGTCGGTTTGTATCGAGAAAATGCACATTACTTTGTCTAAACTATTTAAAAATGTCTGATCAAGCAATTTTTGCAGATTTAAATCGTGAAGTTTTTGATTCGGCTAATCAGTCTAATTACATGGCAGATTACCCGTCTGGTTTAAGCGAGGATTTGGTGAGAAAAATTTCGGAAGAAAAAGGCGAGCCTGAGTGGATGTTGGAACATAGGTTGCAAGGTTTACGAGTTTTTCTAAACATGGTTACCCCAGCATGGGGACCAGATTTGAGTGATTTAAACTTTGATGAGATTACTTTTTTTGCTAAAGCTAATGAAGGACAAGCGGATAGCTGGGATGACGTGCCAGCAGATATTAAGAATACTTTTGATCGTTTGGGAATTCCAGAAGCGGAAAGAAAAGTTTTAGCTGGTGTAGGTGCTCAGTATGAATCGCAAATGGTTTATCATTCTCTTAAAGATGAATGGAAAGATCAGGGGGTTATTTTTGAAGATATGGATGTTGCTCTTAAAAAACACGAAGATCTTGTAAGGCAGTATTTTATGAAATGTGTTCCAATTACTGACCATAAATTTGCAGCTTTGCATGCAGCAATTTGGAGTGGTGGAACTTTTTTATATGTTCCAAAGGGTGTTAAATTAACAATGCCAGTACAGGCTTATTTTAGAATGAATGGTCCCGGCATGGGACAGTTTGAACATACGCTTATTATTGTTGAGGATGAGGCCGAAGTTCATTACATTGAAGGCTGTAGCGCACCTAAGTATGGCAAAAACGCTTTGCACGCAGGTTGCGTGGAGGTGTTTGTTGGTAAAGAGTCACGAGCTAGATACAGTAGCGTGGAAAATTGGAGTAAAGACACTTATAACCTGAACACCAAGCGAGCAATTGTTGGTGAAGATGGTTTTATGGAGTGGGTTGGTGGTAATTTGGGTAGTCAAGTTACAATGCTTTACCCTTGTAGCATCTTAAAGGGAGATCGTAGTCGAGCGGATCACCTAGGAATTGCTTTTGCAAATGCAGGACAGATTCAGGATACGGGTGCAAAAGTTATTCACTTGGGTAAGCAAACGAAATCTAGTATCGTTATGAAAAGTTTGTCAAAAGGAGGTGGTACAAGTGTGTATCGCGGACTTTTGCAAATTGCACCTTCTGCTGATGGTTCAGTAGCAAACGTTGAATGTGATGCTTTAATCTTGGATGACTATTCAAGGTCGGACACTATTCCAGATATGAAAATTGCTAACGCCGATGTGAGTATTACTCATGAGGCAAGTGCGGGTAAATTAAATGAAGAAGATTTGTTTTATCTAATGGCACGTGGATTATCTGACGAAGAGGCGAAAGCAATGATTGTGAATGGTTTTTTGGAACCAATTATTAAAGAGCTACCGATGGAGTATGCGGTAGAATTGAATAAATTGATTGAGTTGGAAATGGAGGGGTCTGTAGGGTGAGTTTCTTTTTTAAGTTCTCAACTGTCTAGCTCCGCTTAAATTGATGCACCGAATGGTGCATCTGCTCGCTCCGCTTAAAAATAACTATAAACTAATGGAAAACTATAAGTTAGCTTCAGCAGATAATTTAATGGCAGCACGCATGCCGTTTTGGCCAGAAGATTGGTTGGAAAATCTTCCTGATGGTGCGAAACTACTTTTGATACCACCATTGGTAGAATTGGGAGCACCTTTGGAGATTGAACTGCCTGAATGTGGCGATTTTTTAATTGCAGTTGGTGAAGGTGCAAAGGTGCAAATTTCCGAAACCACTAAAGCTAATTTAGAATTTGTTAATAAAGCGCAGGAGGTTAAAGTAAGAGTTTTTGTTAGTAAAGATGCTGTTGTTGACTATTTCGCTGATGAAACCGAATTTAAAGGCAATGGTGCAGTTGTTCAACGTGAAGCTGTACTAGATGCTGGATCAGCGATCAATTGGTATGGTGCTAGTTTGGCGCAAGATGGTTTTAAATCTGAAACTAGAACTTGGCTTAGAGGTGAGAAAGCGCGAAGTAATTATCATTGGTTGGTAAATGGCCGCGATCGTCAGACAGTTGATTTTAAATTGATCAATGCTTTTGATGCGCCAAATTGTACTGGCCAAATTTTTATTAAATCAGTTGCTCAAGATGCTGCAAATTTGGCAATTACTGGTCAGATCGATATTAGTTTGCAGGCTGGAGGGACAGATTCTTACCTAAAACAAGATAGTTTGTTGCTTGATCCTCAAGCACGAGTACGTACAATGCCTTGTCTTGAAATTAAAACCAACGATGTTAAAGCGGGTCATGGAGCTACAGTTACTAACTTTACTGATGAAGATTTATTTTACTTGCGTTCTAGGGGCGTGGATGTAAAAACTGCTAAACAATTGATGGTAACTGGATTTTTAGAGTCCGTGCTGGCAAATTGTCCTAATGAAGCATTTTTGGAGAAAGCTGTTAGCTTGATTTAGTGTTTATTGGTTTGGATATTTTATTTAGAGAAAGAAGTTTCAGGAGCTGGGTTTTACGAAATAAATAGCTAGATATAGATAAAAAATAGCCTATAATATAAGAAATTAATTTTCTGTATGTGGCCCAAAAACCTTAGAGAAGAGTTTCCAATTTTGAAAAACAATCCACAGTTAAAATATTTTGATAGTGCGGCGACTAGTCAAAAGCCTAACTCTGTTCTGCAAGCAGAAATGCGTTTTTATGAAAAGTATAATGCCAATGTTCATAGAGGAACTTATAGGTTGGCAGAGCAGGCAACGAGAGTTTATGAAGAAAGCAGAATTAAAGTTGCAAATTTTTTAGGTGCTCAAGATAGCAGTGAAATTGTATTTACAAAAAATGCTACGGAAGCAATTAACTTGGTTGCTGAATGTTGGGGAAGGTCTCAACTTCAAAAAAATCCTCAAGGTGTTTTTAAAATTTTGACTACGGAGTTAGAGCATCATAGTAATTACTTGCCTTGGTGGAGATTGCAAGGAACACAACCAGACACTTTCCAATTTTTAAAAGTAGGTTTGAATGCACAAGAAAATTTTGATTTAGATAGTTTTTTGACGGTTTTGAAAAATGAAAAACCGCAAATGGTAACAATCACTCAACTTAGTAATGCTTTGGGCATAGAGTTGCCAGTTAAGCAGATTATTGAAGAGGCGCATAAGATTGGTGCAGTTGTTTTGGTTGATGCATGTCAAAGCGTGGGGAGATTGTCTGTGAATGTACAGGATTTGGATGCAGATTTTTTGGTGTTTTCGGCTCATAAAGTTTATGGTCCAATGGGGGTAGGTGTTCTTTATGCAAAGAAACAATTTTTAGATAAGTTACCACTTTTTTTGATTGGTGGTGGAACGGTTGATGTGATTGGCGAAAATTATATTAGTTGGTCCAAAACGCCTGAATGTTTTGAGGCTGGAACGCCAAATGTGGCGGGTGCTTTTGCCTTAGCAGAAGCCTTAAATTTTATAGATCAACTGGGTTTGGAAAATGTGACTAATCATGACCGGGTTTTGACTAGTCGTTGTTACGAAGCTCTTTCTCAAATGGAATTTGTGAGAGTTTTTGGTCCGCAAAATTCAAATAATAGAGCTGGATTAATTAGTTTCGTGGTTGATGGCGTACACGCACAAGATCTAGCAGCTTACTTGGACCAGGCAGCGCAAATTTGTTTACGAGTTGGTACTCATTGTGCACAACCGTTGTTGCAAGCTTTAGGCGTAAAATCTACTGCTAGGATTAGCTTTGGTGCATACAATACTGAGTCGGAATTGGAAGAAGTTATACAAGAGCTGTCGGCGGCAATTAAATTTTTAAGACGCTAACTTTTACCTATGAACTTAGCCTTGCTAAATGAAGTTTTGAAAGACGTAATCGAGATCGATAATCCTAGAGACTTATTTGAATATTATTTGGAACGAGGTGATGAGCTACCAATTTTGTCTATGAAGCACCGTACAAAAGATTTTTTGATTCCGGGTTGTGTGTCAGAAGTGTTTCTAGCTGCCCAATTGGATCAAGATAACAAATTGTTATTTAGAGGTTGGGCAGAGGCTCTTACGGTTCGTGGTTATTTGGCAATTTTGTTAAATGCATTGTCTGGGTTAACAGCCCAAGAAATTCTGGATTCTGAATCGCAAGTTATACATTTTTTGGAAAATAGCAGATTGCAGGAAAGTGTAGTTGGGTCTCGTGCCAATGCAGCTGGAAATATTTTTTTAAGAATTAAGGAGGTGGCAAAAAATATTATTGAAAATAATATCAGCTATAAATCGGTGGATAAGTCTGGTAATAATTTAATCAATTTATAACTTTTATTTATGAGTTTAGTAGGTAAAAAAGCTCCAATTGATCTGTCTCAATTTAGTGGGAAAAAAGTTGTTTTGTATTTTTATCCAAAAGATATGACGTCCGGTTGTACTTTGGAGTCAAAAGATTTTCAATCGGCATTAACTGACTTTGAAGAAGCAAATACGGTAGTAATTGGTGTTTCACCTGATGATGAAAAAAGTCATGCTAAGTTTAAAGATAAAGAAGGTTTAACATTTGAACTACTGGCTGATACCGAAAAAGAGCTGTGCCAAGCTTTTGATGTTTGGAAGGAGAAGTCGATGTATGGCAAAAAATATATAGGCGTAGAACGCAGCACATTTTTAATTGGAGATAACGGTAATGTACTGCAAGAGTGGCGTAATGTAAAAGTTCCAGGGCATGTAAGCGAGGTGCTTGCAGCCGCAAAATTAGCTTAAAGCAAGGTCTCGCAAGTAGCTGGAAATTGAAGAGTGGCCGCTTTTACAAACCCAAATCTTCCATTAAAATTGGTGTTGGTGTGTTTGTTTTTCTTTTTGCTAAACGATCTGTAATAAAGCCTAGTAAAAAGTAAACAGGTATGAGCCAGATTAGGCTATAGTTTAAAACGCTTAAAATTAGCCCTAGGACGGCGCCGCTGATACTACCCGCGTGCCAGTCGTAACGACCAAAGAAAGATCCGCTTAAAACCGTTAAAAAGGCGAAAATGATACTTATGATGATGATTTGTTGTTTTGGTAACTCAGTTTTGTTGCCAGCGTAGATATTGGCCAGATTTTCATCTTTTATTGCCTCGCTGATTGTTTCTACTGCTTTTGTAACAGCTTGATCAAAATCTCCTTGTTGTAAGAGGGGAAGGACTATCTCTTTGTAAATACCAAAAAGGGCAAAACTACTTATTGGCTCTTGAAGGCCAAATCCTGTTTCAAAGCGAACTTCACCACTGTCTGGTGCGATCACGAAAAGGATACCTTTGCTATACTCAGCTTGACCAATTTTCCAGTAATTTCCAATGTTGTATGTGTATTCTTCTATTTTTAATTCGCTGCCAAGGCCTTCAATCGTTAAGATAACAAACTCGGTATCGAAAGTTTTGGCTAGTTTTTCTAGCTGCAGCGTAGTTTTTTTAATTGTAGACTCGCTTAGTATTTTAGCTTGGTCCATTATGAAGCCGGTTTTTCGCGGAAAAAGCTTTTTGGCTTTTTCTGATTCAGGGGCTGCTTGTGTTGTTATTTCAGCTTCAGAATTTTGTTTTGAATCAATTGTATCTTGCGGAATTTCCTGAGCATTTACTGTTGCAAAAACAGCAAAAATTAGCGTGGCTAAGCAGAATAAAACTAAGCGATAGAGTTTGATCAAAGGAGTTTTGGCTTGCATTTAGGCATTTTTGTTTTACTTTGCGATTTTAGCGCGGATTGTTATTTAATTCAAGAGAGTACCTACTTTTTCTCCATTTGTTCAACTGCCCATTTCGCATGTTCTGCAATAATTGGATCGGGGTCTGTTATGAGTTTTTTTAGAATTTTTAAGCAACTTTTGTCATTGTTGTTGGCGGCAACGATGCAAGCGTTGCGGATTAGGCCTGTTAGTTTGGCTCTAAGTAGAGGTGAGCCTTGGAATTTTGTGCGGAATTCTTCCTCGGTTTTTAAATTTAGGATAGTTGTAAGTAGTTGACTTGATCCTGCGATGGCTTCTAAAAATTGAGGCTCGTTTGTTGCTTGCGCGCGGATATTGTGAGGGCAAACTTCTTGGCAGATGTCGCAACCAAATAGGCGATTTCCAATTTTAGGTCGTAAGTTTTCAGGAATGACACCGCGATGCTCGATAGTTAGGTAAGCGATACATTTTTCGGCATTAATGCGATAACTTTGATCTAATGCGCCTGTTGGACAAGCTTTTTGGCAACGTTTGCAGCTTCCGCAAGCACCTAGTTTTTTAGTTGCAGCATCACTGGCTGGAAAAATGTGATCAGTAATAATTTCACCGATGAGTAACCAAGAACCGTAAGTTGGACTAATCAACATTGTGTTTTTGCCTATAAAGCCAAGTCCTGCTTTAAGTGCGTATTGGCGTTCCATGAGAGGTGTAGCATCTGTACGGGCTATGAATGTGGCTTCTGGATACAATTGTTTTAACTTTTTACTAATTCTAATTAGTTTTTTGCCAAGAACTTTGTGGTAGTCTTTACCCCAAGCATAACGGGCGATCTGGCCTTCGGTTGGTTTGGTTGGATTTGTTTTTTGGTAGTAATTTAGGCCAACTACAATTATTGATTTACAGTTTGTAAGTAAGTTATCAGGCGTTGTTTTTGATATTGCATGTCGCTCCAAATAATCCATGTTTCCATGCTGATTTTTATCTAACCAAGTGTTATATATTGCTTGTAAATGTGGGTATTTTTGCGCCTCGCAAATACCGAAATAGGGCAAATTTTCGCTAAGGAATATCTCTTTTAGTTCGGTTGGAGTTTTTGGTTGGTAGCGCATGTTTACAATCAGTAGAAATATGCTATTCTATAAGAGTTGTAACATGATGCCAAATTTATGCCAAAAGAAAAAATTAAGTCACAAGTAATTGATTTTACAGAAGCGGCGGCGCGATTTATTAAACGAATGGCCGAAGATGCTGGTAAAGAGCCGATTTTACACTTAAAAGTTTTGCCTGGTGGATGTAGCGGAATGAAGTATGCAATGGAGTTTATTTTGGAATCTGATATTCGTTCTACAGATGAAATTGTTAAAGCTTATGATGTAACGGTTTGTGTAGATTCAGCAAGTGTACCTTTTTTAGAGGGAGCGAAAATTGAAACAGATGACGATTTGTTGGCTCCTGGTTTAAAAATCGATAATCCACAGGCAAGCGCGAGCTGTGGATGCGGAAAAAGTTTTAACTAAAAAATTTTTTTGAAGTAGCACAAGCAAGATCCCGATAATTAACCTTTTCGGATTACACCGCCTAATGCTTCAAGATTTTCGCAAGCTTGTTTTAGAACAGTTTGCATCTCTTCGTCGGTTAATGTTCTTTCAGCGTGACGTAGAGTTATACGGAAGGCGATTGCCTTTTTCCCTTCTGGAATTGGCGTGCCACGATAGATATCAAATACATCAACGCTGTGAATTAGTTCAGGGTTAGACTTTTGAATCTCTTCGATTAGTTTTTTCACGCTTAATGCTTCGTAAACAATGACAGAAATGTCAAATTCTAGATCTGGATATTTTGAAATAGGTGTGTAATTTGCTTGTTTTTTGTGATTGTGTAGCAAATGTCCTATGTTAAGTTCGCAAATGCTAATTTGTGAATTAGCTAAGTCGTAGTTTTGCTGCGTTAGCGGGTGTAAATTGTATATGTAGCCAATGATATGGTCTTTGTAAGTTATTTGAGCAGTTTGTCCAGGATGAGCAGTAGATGGAGCATGTTCTGTTGTGTCGATTTCGTACTCTGGTAAGAACTGTTCTAGTAGCTGTTCAATAATTCCTTTTAATTCAAAGAAGTGGTGATTTTTACCTTTGCTAACTTGGCCAATGATTAATTTTTTCTCTTCTGCAGGGAAAAATTCTAAGGTTTTTGTGTATGTTCTGCCAATTTCAAATACTAGAAACTCGTTTTTATGTTTGATGTTTTCGTGAATTGTGTGAAGAAAATTGGGAACCATTGAAGTTCTAAGATGCGTTTGAGTTTCTGCAAGATAGTTTTTGAGTTTTAAATGGTCAGCTTCTTCTAAACTTGCTTTTTGTAAATCATCAGCGCTGTAGAAAGAGTAGTTGTAAACTTCAGTTGCCCCCAGGCCTTGTAGATTATAGCGTAAATTGAATTCTAGATTGCGCTCTTCGTTAAAAAATGGAGCTTGTGTCGGCAGTTTTGGTAATCTTGCTTCAATTGTGTTGTATCCATAAATACGGACTACTTCTTCGATGATGTCAGCTTCGATGTTGATGTCTTTTGTTGCGCGCCAGCTTGGTACGTCAACAGTTATGACAGTTTTTGTTTCTTTGCTAATGTTAAATCCAAGCTTGCTTAAAATTGATTTTGTGATTTCTGGAGAGATCTCGTTGCCAATATAGTTGTTAATTTTGTCAAAATTGACAACTATCGTTTTGCTTTTTGGCGGGTTTGGATAGTAGTCAAAAATTGGGCCTGCGATTTCTGCATCAGGACAAAGTTCTAAAATTAATTCGGCGGCTTTTTTGATGGCTAGTTCACCTAATTCTGGATCTAGTGCTTTTTCAAATCTTTGTGAGGCGTCAGTTCTAATTCCATGTCTAGTCGATATTTGACGGATTAGTCCAGCATTCCAAGTTGCAGCTTCAAGTACAATTGAGGTGGTTTTGTCATTAACGCCGCTGTTTTGCCCACCAATTATGCCAGCTAAAGCTAAAACGTCAGTATCATTGCTGACGACAATGTCGTTGATGGTTAGTTGGTAACGTTTGTTGTTTAAAGCTTGCAGATGATCTTCAGCACTTGCAAAGTTTACAACTAGATTTTTATCGGGAAATTCGTTTAAGTCAAAAGCATGCATTGGATGACCTAATTCAAGCATGACATAGTTTGTAATATCAACGATATTGTTGACGGTATTAATGCCAACGCTGGTTAGTCGTTTTTGCATCCATTCAGGACTTTCGCCAATGTTAATATTTTTGATTACAAGTGTGCAGAATCTTTGACAGGCATCTTTTGCTTTGATGTCTACTTTTATTGTTTCGCCCGAGCTTGGTAAATTAATAGCTGGTTTGTAAGGTGTAAATTGGCTATCTGTAATTGTAGCAACTTCACGCGCAATACCTTGATGAGACCAAAGATCTGGACGATGTGTTAGAGATTTGTTGTCGATGTCAATAATGTTGTCATTTTCAAACGGTTTTACTTCTTCAACTTCAGCGGTATGAAGCGTTAATTGTTCACCAAGTTGGCCAGCCGTAAGGCCTTTTAAGTCGAGGACAGTGCTCATTGGCGTACCGGGCTCCCATTTTTCTGGTAGTACCATAATGCCTTCTTTTTTTTCATCACTGAGGCCTATTTCGTCTTCGGCACAGATCATACCGTTACTTGTTACTCCGCGAATCTCTCTTAATGATAATGTAAGGCCGTTTGGAAGTGTGACACCTGGAAGAGCAACGGGAACTTTTTGTCCAGCTTCTAAATTTGGTGCACCGCAAACGATAATTGCTGTAGTACCTCCAATGTTGACGTTGGCAACATTAAGCTTGTCAGCGTTAGGATGTTTTTCGACAGAAAGAACATGACCAACAATTATGTCGTATAGGTAGCTGCGGGGGTTGATGTCAATGTCGACGAAGTCACGGAGCCAGTTGGTAGAAATTTTCATGAGAAGGAATTTGGTAATATGAGAAGTAAAAATTAACTAGTTTTTACTTTGGTTAGAACTGTTCAACAAATCTAAGATCGTTGTTGTAAAGTAGTCGAATGTCGTCAATGTTGTAACGCATCATGACTAGACGAGTTAGGCCAAATCCAAATGCCCAGCCTTGGTATACGTCACTGTCTATGCCACCTGCGGCAAGAACGTTTGGATGAATCATTCCCGCGCCCATGAACTCAATCCAGCCAGTATATTTACACACTCTGCATCCATTTCCGCTGCAGAAGCGGCAGGAAAAATCTACTTCTAGGCCTGGCTCAACGAATGGGAAGTAACCGGGGCGAAAACGAATCTTAACATCGTATTTAAATAGCCGGCTTAAAAATTCTGTTAATGTACCTTTTAAGTCTGCAAGGCTGATATCTTTGTCGATTAGTAATCCTTCTACTTGGTTAAATGTAGCATCATGTGTAGCATCTGTTGCTTCATAACGGAATACTCGTCCTGGAACGATCATTCTTAGAGGAGCGCCTAAATGCTGCATTGCACGAATTTGTACTGGAGAGGTATGTGTTCTTAGTACCAAATGACCATGTTCAGGATGTGCTTCTTGATCTACGAAAAATGTGTCTTGCATGTCTCGAGCAGGGTGATCGCTAGGGATGTTTAATGCTTCAAAGTTGTAATATTCTGACTCTACTTCTGGACCATCAACTATGAGGTAGCCCATACTGCTAAAAATCTGCTCTACCTCTTTTTGGACTTGAGAAATTGGATGAATGTGACCAAAACGACGAGGTATTGCTGGTTCGGTAACATCAATGCGCTCATTTTCTAGTTTGTCTTTGATGTTTTCATTTTCTAATTGACCCTGTTTGCTTTGTAGAGCTGACATTAGGGCGACTTTGACTTCGTTGGCTTGTTGACCCGCAGCTGGACGAATATCTGAAGGTAAGTCTTTTAACTGCTTTAGGAGCTCGGTTAGTTGGCCTTTGCGCCCTAGTAGCTCAACTTCGATTTCTTTTAATTTTTCTAAATCTTGGCAGTCGCTAATTAGTTGGAGTCCTTGTTTTTGAAGAAGAGTTAGTTGATCTTGCATTATTTTAAGAGTGAATTTGTGCTTGCAGCTTAACTAAAACTCCTAAATCTGGCAAGCTTTATAGAGAGTATTGAAAAAGCAGCATCTAGGGCGTTAAAAAGCAAAAAGCAGCTCATCGTACCTTTGTAGTACGCCTCGCTTTGCTTTTTGCTTTTTGCCTACTATCTACTACTTTTTGAATACTCTTGAGTGACTGAGTGAAATCGGTTTATGGTAATAAGTCCATACAAATATTTATTTTTAATGCTAATTTAAAAACCGCTTTGCCAACCGAAGTCGACAAAACGGTTTTTAATATACTTTCTAAAAAGAGACTATCGAATAGATTCTTTGAAAGTTTTACCTGGTTTGAAAGCTGGAAGCTTCATTGCAGGGATTTTGATACGTTCTTTTGGATTACGTGGGTTCACGCCTGTGCGAGCTGCACGAGCTGAAACACGGAATGTACCAAAACCAGTAACTGTAACGCTACCGCCTTTTTTTAGCTCTTTAACAATAGAATCAACCATTGCTTGAAGAGCGTCACCAGCTGCTTTCTTTGTAATTCCAGCAGCAGCAGCCATAGCTGCGATAAGATCTGACTTGCTCATGACAGATAAAGTGTTAAATGATATCTGCAAATCGATTATATGATCACTTGGCTTAATGACAAGATTATTTGATCAACTAGCCATTGGTGCTGTTTTGTATTACTTTTTTGAATCTTGTCAACGGGGTGAGTGCAGTGTTTAGTGGCTTGTTAGAGCGATTTGCGTTTTTTTATTCTGTATTGTTGCATGGTACAAACAAATGTTACTCATGGCTTTATTGTGATTTTTGTCAAACCCTTTTGTTGTCACATTTGTTAACAGAACGGGTTTTATGGGTGATTTTTGTTATTGAGATTTGCAAAAATGTAGATCTCGTTTAGATTGTATTTTGCTACAAGAGCTTCTGCTTTTGTTCAAAATCTGGACTTTTCTTTAGGAAAGATGGATTATGGTTAGGTTCAAAATAAATTTAATTTCAATAGATGGCAGCATTGGTAATAGTTGAATCGCCGACGAAAGCAAAGACAATATCTAAATTTTTGCCGAAAGGTTATAAAGTTGTTTCATCAATGGGGCATGTTCGTGATTTACCGAGTTCTGCTAAAGAAATTCCTGCTAAATATAAGAAGGAGAAGTGGGCAAATTTGGGTGTAAATGTTGCAGAAGGATTTGAGCCGCTTTATGTTATTCCAGATAAGAAAAAAAAGTTGGTTAAGGAGTTGACGCAATTAGTTAAGGAATATGACGAGTTGATACTGGCGACTGATGAGGACAGAGAAGGGGAGGCGATTAGTTGGCATTTGTTGCAGTTGTTAAAGCCAAAAGTTCCTGTAAAGAGAATGGTGTTTCATGAAATTACAAAAGAGGCGATTGAAGAGGCTTTAAAGAATTTTAGAACAGTTGATGATAACCTTGTTTATGCGCAAGAGACGCGTAGAATTATTGATCGTTTAGCTGGTTACACAATCTCCCCTGTTTTGTGGCAAAAAATTGCACCTAAGTTGTCTGCTGGGCGAGTGCAAAGTGTTGCTGTAGCTTTGCTTGTTGAGCGAGAGCGTGATCGTATGAGGTTTAAATCTGCGGGTTATTGGGATTTGTTAGCACGTTTAACTAAGGATGGAACTGATTTTAGCGCTGAATTAATTAGTGTTGATGAGCAGAAAGTTGCTACAGGGTCTGATTTTGATAAAGAAACAGGAAAACTTAAAAAGACGAGTAAGGCATTAGTTGTTGATCAGGCACATGCAGAAAAATTAAAGAGCTGGGTAGATGGTAGTACTTTTAGAGTTGTTGATTTGGAGGTGCAAGAGCAGCTTAAGCATCCGGCGCCACCTTTTATTACATCGACTTTACAGCAAGAAGGTGGACGGAAATTACGTATGTCGGCTAAGGAAACGATGAGTGTCGCGCAAAAGCTGTATGAAAAAGGTTACATTACATATATGCGTACCGATTCTGTGAATTTGTCTCAGCAAGCGATTCAAGCAGCAAGAAATTGTGTGACTAGTCGTTATGGGAAGGAGTTTTTATCTGAGTCGCCTAGACAGTACAAAACTAAAGCTAAAGGAGCGCAAGAAGCTCATGAAGCAATTCGTCCAGCTGGTAATAAGTTTGTTGATCCTGATAAAACGGATTTGGTTGGCAAGGAAAGAGAACTCTATGAACTTATTTGGAAACGTACAATCGCAACTCAAATGGCGCCTGCTCGTTTACAGTTTACTCATGTTTATCTGCAGCCAGAAATTAGTGAGGCGGACTTAATGTTTCAAGCAAAAGGCAAGCAGATTTTGTTTCCTGGATACTATAAGGCCTATATGGAAGGACGTGATGATGGTGCTGCTGACGACGATGAAGCGTTTTTGCCTAATTTGGCTAAAAAAGACCAGGCAGCTTGTAAAGAAGTTAAGGTTCAACCGCATGAAACAAAACCACCTGCTCGGTTTACTGAAGCTAGTTTAATTAAAATTTTGGAAAGTGAAGGTGTTGGCCGACCGAGTACATATGCTTCAATTATTTCTACGATCCAAGATAGAGGATATGTTAGGAAAGTTGATAATGCTTTGGTGCCAACTTTTATTGCTATGGCCGTTGTTCAGCTTTTGGAGAAGTATTTTCCTGATTTGGTTAATACTGGTTTTACTGCTGAAATGGAAGAACATTTGGATGAAATTGCGGAAGGAAAGCGCAAGTGGCAAGGCTACTTGGAAGACTATTACTCTGGCAAAAAAGGTATAAAACCCCTTGTGGAGTCTGTGAGCGGTAAAATTGACGGATCAGCTGCTAGGGTTTTGACATTGCCGGTTGAATTCCCCGGTGTTCAGGTTTGCGTTGGAAGGTACGGTCCTTATATTAAGGGAGATAAGGAAGAGGCGCGTGCAAGTATTCCGGAAGATTTTGCGCCGGCTGATTTAACTCTAGAGTTTTTAACAGAGCTATGGGAAAAAGGAGCGAAATCCGAAGATGAGCCAATTGGTGTTGATCCAGAAACAGGTAAATCTGTTTATGTTAAAATAGGAAGATTCGGCCCGTATGTTCAACTAGGAGAAGTAACGGAAGATGATCCAAAGCCAAAGAGAGGATCTTTGTTAAAAGGCATGACGTTGAGCGACATTGATTTAAAGACAGCATTGGAGTTGTTGTCGCTACCTCGTTTATTGGGTGTTCACCCAGAAACTGGCCAAGAAGTTAGAGCAGGTGTTGGAAGATTCGGTCCATTTATTGTTCATGATGGTAAGTTTAGATCATTAACAGCGGCAGATAACGTACTAACTGTTAATTTGGAGCGTGGTTTGGAGTTACTAAGTCAAGAAAAAGGTGCCGGTCGTGGTAGAGGAAAAGCAGGTGCTACAAAAGAGCCATTAGCGAATCTGGGTAAGTTAAAAGGAGGAAAAACTGAAATTCAAATTCTTGACGGAAGATATGGTCCATATATTAAAGCTGGTAAACTGAATGTGGCTATTCCAAAAGGGCGGGAGTGGCAGTCGGTAACTTTTGAGGAAGCTGTGGAGTGGATTGATGCTAAAAAATAGATTCTTTGTTTTACAATATTTTTGTAAATCTTAACTTATCTTGTATGGAGAAAAGCCAGTATAGAGTCAGCGATTTAGTTTATGGAATGGGCTGGATGTCGGTAATAATGCTGATTGTTGTAATTGGGGTGTTGTTTGGGCAAGCTGCTAAGGTTTTGCAGACGGATTTAGCTGATTACAAAATAGATAATTTTTCGAGTGAAAAAGTTGTTTCTCAGCCTATAGATAGCGCATTGCCTCAGCCTACCGCGGTCTCAATCATTTTTGGTGGAGATATGATGTTGGGGCGTTATGTGGAAACATTAATGAATAAAAATGGCTTGAACTATCCTTTTGAAAAGCTTAAACCATTTATTGAACCTTATGATTTGGCGGTTGCTAATTTAGAAGGACCTATTACGTTGCAGCATAGTCAAACACCTGACTACACAACAAGTTTTTCTTTTAAAACAGAGGTTGCTACGGTATTAAAGAATGCTGGTTTCGATGTTGTAAGTTTGGCGAATAATCATACTGCTGATAAAGGTTTGCCAAATTTGCAAAATACACGAGATGTTTTGAACGGAGTTGGTATTCTTGAGTTTGGGCATCCATTGGAGGTACAAGCAGATGCTGTAAAAGTTAAGGAGATCGGTGGCCTTAAAACGGTGTGGATTGGTTTTCATGATGCTACTGTATCGTTGGACGTTGAAGCTGCTAAAAAGCTTGTGGCAGAATGGCAGACTAAGATGCCGGATGCTACAATTATTGTTAATATTCATTGGGGTGCTGAATACATTAAAATAGCTAACGCTAAACAAAGGGATTTAGGGCGAGTTTTGGTTGATGCTGGAGCTGATTTGATTATTGGGCATCATCCTCATGTTGTTCAAGATTTTGAGGTTTATAATGGAGTTCCGATTTTTTACAGCTTGGGTAATTTGGTTTTTGATCAATATTTTTCGGCTGATACACAGTTGGGGTTAATGGTGTCTGTTAAATTAATGGGTCCGTCTAATATGGAACTAGGTTTGTGGCCTGTAAGTGTTGCTAAAAGTCAGCCACGAGTTTTGGTTGATGCAGAAAGAACAGCTTGGTTGGAAAATTATGCTTTAAGCTTGAGTGAAGATCTTAGAGAGACGGCCAAAAACGGGTCAATTATTGTTGGTGGATTATAAGAAAAAGTGTTCCTCTTTTTGGTAATTTATGTTAAAATAAAAAGATAAATTAAATCTGTAAAATACAAATACATGTTACTGAAACTTGCTTGTAAAAAATTATTAAAAACGATGGCTGGGGTTTTTACGATTCTGCTTTTTAGTTTGTTCTTTGGGCAGTTGACATTAGCTGGTGATCAAACATGTGTTAATATTACTGGACGTACGCAAGTGCTTGCACCGAGTAGCGAAACAAAAAATGCGGGTTTGTTTAATTTTGATTTAGCGATTCCGGAAAATTATAGAGCATGTGCCGAAAAAGGCTTTTTAGAAGATGAGTTTACTTTATCTGGATGGGTTTGGAATACTAACCTTGGATGGACAAGTTTAGGTGGATACGGAAATGCAGCGCCATTTAGTAATAAAGGAATTGCTGTTGGCGACTTTGCTTATGAATCTAAATTGAAATTTGGAACGCCAAACTCGGCAGTTTTAAGGGGTTGGTGGTGGAATGACGGAATGGGCTGGATAGCTTTGAATTGTCAAGATATTGCGGAACGTGGACGCCCAAATTTTTGTCAAACAGGATCAAATTTTGCTGTAAATGTTAATTACCCAAATGGCCAAAATTATGGAGTTGCAAGTGGATATGCTTGGTCTGATAGTTTAGGCTGGGTCAATTTAAGTGGGATGAGGCTACCTCGTTTGCAAGATTTAGTGGTTGATATTCAGCCGCAGATTGATTTGCAACCAGTTGGCCCTAGTGGAACGTTATTGGCAGATAGTTCGGCTGTTTATGCAGGTGTTGAAACTGGCGCAGTTGGATATAAGGTTTTAGTGGGTTTCCGTGATGAAAGAGGTAACTCTTTAGTAGGAAATGGAAGGTTTGATTTTGATTTTAGGTTACAGTTTAGTGATCGTGTAATTGCTCAGCAGGTTGTTGAGTCGAATAATCAGTTAACGTTTTTGGCTGGTCAAGAGCTTGGCAATGGTAATAACCCGATTGTAAATGGTAAAGGTCAGTTGATTAAGCGCTATGGGGGCGAAAATTTCTTCCAGAATAATCAAAGTGCTTATACATACAATGCGCAGTTGGGTATGTATGTCTCTAATGCTATTATTAAGTCACAGGCACCTACATTAGATTATTCACAGTTTACAGCACAACCAGGTAATTTGTTGAAGATAAATGGATTTCAATTTGCATTTAAAGATTTAAGTTCTAATCGAATTTCAGACGCATTGGATACTCAAGTTGAACTGCCAATAAAAATTCAGCCGCCGCTACTGACGGATCTTTATCAAGGTTCTCCGGGAAGGTTACAGATGCGCTTAGGTTTGAATGAACCTTTAAGTGTGGTTTCTAATTTGGCAAATCAAAGAGTTGCTGAACGTTGGTCAAATGTCTTGTGGAAAGCTTATTTCTGGGAGCGAACATTAAATAATGCTGAGAGTAAGTATATTGTTTGTTTGGATAAATCAAATGAGTTAACTGGTTGTAATGTTGAACGTGAGGATGCCGTAACTGGCTTTGCGAAATCAGAGTCTACGTTAAGAGTGCCGGGATTGGGAGGATTGCCAAGTGCAATTAATTTGGTGATTGATTATCTTGCGGAGAGTGAGCGTGATAGGCCAGCTTTTGATTTTGCTGAAGGTAGTGGCTTGTATGGTGTAATTCAATATTACAACTCTGCGGAACGTAGAAATTATAGCTATGTTACGGGCACTTTGTTTGAAAGTGCGTTACAAGTAATTGAAGCAAGGTTTAGAGGTGGTTTGTTATCTCAATCAAGTGATCTTACAAATAGTAATCCAAATACTCCATCATTGGGGTTGCGCTTTGGCTCTCAAAGAGAAGCCTATTTAAGATATATTGCTGAAGCTGCGAGAGGATTGGATGGTCAATGTATTGGTCAAGTTAACAACTTGTTGAGCTGTAAGTTAGTAGGTGGTCAATCTTCATCGAAAGCTATTTACTGGGTTGAAAATGACGGATCTGAAAATATTGATCCTGTTAACTTGCCTTCAGTAAGCGATCTTTCGCCAAATGGTGTAAAAAATGTTCTAGTTGTATTGAAAGGCCAAGATCTTGTTATTGATGAAAATAGATTTTTTGCCACGGATGGTGATGTTATTGATAAAAAAAGAAACTTAGTGATAGTTGCTCTAAGAGATGGGAATGGAAATGGTGGTAATGTTTATGTTACGAAAGATGTAACTATATTGCAGGCAAATATTTTTGCTGATGGAGCGATGCTAAGTATTACTGATACAGCAGATTATCCTGGACTGGGAAGGTTGCCGCTTTCAATAGCTTCGGAGCTGGCTGAACGCCAAAGTCAATTTGTGTTGCTTGGTAGCTTGGTTGGTTCAAATACTGTCGGTGGCTGTACTGCAGAAAAACCGGTTTTGGGTGATGGTACAAGAATTGAAAGACCAACAAGTGCGCAGCGAGCAGAAGCATGTCTTTATGACGTAAATTATTTTAGAACGTCGCCAATGGTATTTGAAGGAAATGACGAACTTGGTACGTTAATTTGGCCGGAAAGTGGTCCTCAGCTTGCATGGCAACTGTTTAAATTATCAAACAATACGCAGGCGCAATCGATTAGCGCAATGCGAAATGCAGTTACTGCACTTTATAACCGTGGAAATCTAATTCCTGGTGAATATGCTGTGGTTAACTTTGTTTATCAGGCGCCACCAGATGGTCTACCAAGCGGTGTGGTATTTACTACAAGGTAATTTTTTGGCCAGGTTCTATTTTAAGTTTGTTGCTTAAATTACCATTTATTTCGAGTACAAATTTTGCAGGTTGATTTGATGGATAGGTTGGACATTCATCTGTTTTGCATGGTGGTACATTTCTTAGTATTTCAGTGATTTCATATTTTTCATT
>CAYLRB010000005.1:41909-43301 GCA_964386265.1 uncultured Candidatus Peribacteria bacterium
CCAATTTAAGTTTGTTTCAATAGCTGCATTTACAGGAAAAGGTGATTTAAATTGCTTTAAAGCAGACATGGGCGTATTCAGTTCGGGAAACATATGGTCTATTCCAACCACCGTGTTGTCGGCAACCCAAATAATGTCTAATGGAATTAGTGTGTTTTTCATCCAGAAGTTTCTTATTTTAGAATCTTCGAACTCAAATAGCATGCCGCTTTGTTTTGGTAACTTGCTTACACCCATTAGTCCTTTTGCTCTTTCTTTAGGAGTATCGGCGACTTCTACCATAAAGTTAGATTCGAGCTCGTTGTTGATAGTTAGTTCAATTACTGGGTCATTTTGAATGCCACAGCCAGTAAGTAGTAATACAGTTAGTGTTGTTAGCGTTGTTAATTTGCGCATAGTTAAGCTAATTGATGTAGTAGAATTTGAATATATGGGCGGATGTTTATTGCAGGATGTGGTAGTGTTAACGTTTCAGTTTGCTCTACAGCAGATCCGAAAGTGATAATATCAAGATCAATTACGCGTGGGCCTTTGTTGATATTTCGATTTCTTCCTATAAAATTTTCAATTTTTTGCAGCGTGTCTAATAATTCGATTGGATTATTGTTTTCTGTTTCAATCTCGATTAATTGATTTAAAAAGTTAGGTTGAGCGATGTAGCCGCATGGACTTGTTGTAATAATTAGAGATTTTGCTGTAATAGTATATTTTTCGGAAATTAGTTTTTTAGCTGTGTCTAAAAAATGTTCTCTGTTTCCCCAGTTGCTACCAAGACTAATAATTGATTTTATTTTTGATTCCATTATGCAGTTTAGGCAGTGATTGTGACAAAGGAAGTTGCGGTTTCCCAAAGCTTAACCTCCTGCAATTTTAGATTTTGAGGGAAGGCGCTGGTGTCTAGTTTTGTGTTTGTGCTTTCAGCGTTTAGGTACTGATTAACTTCTTTGCTTAAATTTGGATTGGCTAGTTCTTTTTTTAGTAGCTCTCTTAGTGGTTCGAGTTGATTCCAGATCCAATGAGCGATTAGTTCGCAGGTTGGATTTGTAAAAATATCGTTTAGGTTACTGTGGTCAAGTTTTGATAACACAGTATCTTTTACGATTTTTTTTAGAATAATAAAATCTAGTAATAGTCCATTGCTGCCTAGTTCGCCACTAACGGTAACTTGTAATTTGTAGGTGTGGCCGTGTAGTTTTTCGCACTTACCGTAGTAATCTGTTAGGTAGTGCGCAGCATCAAATGTGAATTCTTTGGTAACGGAAGTTTGCATATTTGCAGTGTGTAATAATTTTGCATTTGCTACTTTAACATTTTATTGTTATTAAGCTACTGTTTTGAAGGAATTTGTTATCAAGTAAGCTTGAGATTACTCAAGAACACAAATATCGAAGC
>CAYLRB010000005.1:43401-47016 GCA_964386265.1 uncultured Candidatus Peribacteria bacterium
AAGCTTGAACAATGAGACTCACTCGGGGCGTAGTTCAGTTGGTAGAATACACGGCTGGGGGTCGTGTGGTCGCTGGTTCAAGTCCAGTCGCCCCGACCAATAAATCTATTAGCTTTACATTTTGGGTGTTTGTGAATAGTTTGTAGTAGATAATTATTAAACAAAAAATCTATGCAAAATATTGTTGAAGCACTTAATTGGCGTTATGCAGTTAAAGCTTTTGATCCAAATAAAAAGATAAGCGACCAGCAGCTTAACACATTACTTGAGTCTTTACGTTTGAGCCCGTCATCTTTTGGTTTGCAGCCTTGGAAGTTTATTGTTGTAAAAAATCCTGAAGTTAGAGCTAAACTGCGCGAAGTAAGCTGGGGACAATCACAGATTACTGATGCATCTCATTTAATTGTTTTTGCTGTTGAGACAAAGATTGATGATGAATTTATTGATCAGTATTTAAAGTCTATTGTAGAAACTCGCGGAGTGCCATTGGAAGCTTTGAATGAGTACGCGACAATGATGAAAGGATTTGTGAATGCTAGAACGCCAGAAGATCGTCTTAAATGGGCGACTAATCAAGCCTATTTAGCAATGGGTGTGTTAATGGCGGCAGCTGCTACAGAGCAGATTGATACTACACCAATGGAAGGTTTTGATCCTAAAGCCTACGACGAAATTTTGGGGTTAACCGAAAAAGGTTTGGCGGCTAAAATTGTTGCTGCTGTTGGTTATCGATCTGCGGATGATATGTTTGCTGGATTTAAAAAAGTTCGTTATCCACAAAGCGAAGTTGTGATGGTGGTTGAGTAGAGAGTGTGCTGAAAAAATATCATCTAGTTTTATGCTTGCGCGGAAGGATAGCAAAGTTCGTGCTATATATTCCAAATAGCTTTTACAGGATATTTATGAATATTTGAGTCAGGTGTAACAATTGTTAAGGGCTTGGCAAATTATGATTCTGTCAAATGGATCTTTGTGTAAAAATGGAAGATTTTCTAGCAATGCTGGATCATCTTCCGCGAGCGGTAGTGAGTGAAAACCCTGACGCTTTCTTAATGATACAAGTTCTTGGTAGCTAGGCCCCTTAGTTTTATGTAAACTTTTTTTTAGAATTATTTCCCAAATTGAAATGCTACTTACATATATTTCGTTGTTTGATTTTGTAAGTAAATCTTTGACTTTTTGAGGTAATTTGCTTGTGTCAAACATTGACCAGAAAAATGTACAAGTGTCTAGTAGTAAAGCTTGTTTATCCGTGGAATAAATCAATTAAATCGTCAGGAGTTTCGTTGAAATTTTTTGGCAATGAGTATTTGCCGTTTGCTAGCCCAAGTTTTATTTTTGCTGGTGGATTTTTAGTAGCGAGTGGTTTTAATTCAGCAACTGGTGTGTTTCTTGAGCAGATAATTACTGGCTTCTTGGTACAGGCAATTTTTATGTATTTACTGGGGTTTGTTTTGAGTTCTGCAATGTTGATGTCCATATGATATGGTTATAAAGATGGTCATTTTGTTGATCATATTATAGCTCGTTTTTAGTTTAATGGGAAATGTTGGCAAAAAAATAATCAGTAAGATTTTTCATCTGCAATCTTTTGCTATTTGTTGAACTACTTTGTGATGCTGCAAGTTGTGAGTTCTTAAAATATTTGCTCCGTTGTAGGCTGCAAGGGTGTTGATTAGTAGTGTTGGAATGTCGCGGTCTTTAAGTTTGCCACCTAAAAATCCTTTGCGTGAAGCGCCGACTAGAATTGGATAACCAAGAGATTTTAGTTCGGCTAGTCGATTAATCACTTCGTAGCTATAGTCTGGGATTGTACTTAAAAAGGCTCCCATACCTGGATCAACGATGATGTTTTCAGGTTTAACTCCTTGAGAAATTGCCCACTTTGCTTGAGTTTGGAGAAATTGAGTAATGGTTTGGATAATGTCAGGATATTCGGTCGCTGTTTTGGTGGTGCGAGCACTAGGATCTTTGCTGTACATAATAACAAGTTGACAGTTGTGTTCAGCTGCTACTTTAGCTAATTCCGGGTCGCCTCGTAAGCCGGTGACATCGTTGATGATTTTAAAGCCATGTTCTAAAGCTAATTGTGCTACTGGTGCTTTATATGTATCGATAGAAAAATCTACTTTGTTTGTTAAGTTGTGAGCCTTAATTAGCGCAAAAACCGGTTGTAAGCGCGCCATCTCTGCTTTTAAGCTAACTTCCTCAGAGTCGGGGCCCGAACTTTCAGCGCCAATATCTATGATGTCAGCTCCTTGTTTTATAAATGTTAAAATTTGTTTTAGAACAGTTTGTGAGTTGGTTTGATTAGCTTTGTTTGTTAATTGGCCGCCGTCGGAAAAAGAGTCCGGGGTGACGTTGAGAATGGCCATTAATTTTAGCATGGGGCAAGTTTAAGATAATCTTTTTATTTCCTCTTGGAGTAGCTGTTGTAGTTTTTTAGTAAGTTTGTGTTTGTTGCCTAAAGCAATATTATTGATTGATTCAATCGGTAATATGCCGATGATGCTGTTTGTTAGAAATAACTCATCAAAATCGGCTAAATTTTGTGGATTAATCTCGGCTTTTTGAACTTCAATATCGTTTTTGTTGGCCAATTCTAGAACGATATTTTGCATAATGCCTGGTAGCTGTGGCCCTGTTGGTTGTATTAAGACATTGTTTTTTACCGCAAAAAAATTAGTTTTTGTTCCTTCAAAAAGCTGATTATCTGAGCCAATTAAAAATTCATATGTGTTTTTTGGCTGTGTTCGCCAAAGTTGCATTTGTTCAAACATACTAGTGTGTTTGTGTTCAGCTTGTGGTCTTATTAGTGTTGCAGTTTGAATGTTTACACCGGTTTCGTATTCATGCTCAGATGGGATGATTAATTTGCGAACACGCAGAGTTAAGTGAGGTTTTAGTTTTTCGTTGAAACTTATGGTTAATCGAAAACGTAGATTTGTTCCAGCGGTATTCTTGTTAAATTTGTCGCAGATTTTGTAGAAGCGATCGTATGTAACTGGTATTGGTAAGTTTAAAGTTTTAAGAGAATGGACTAGCCGATTGTAATGTTTTTCAAGGAAAACTAATTTGTTTTTGTAAGTTCGAAAAGTTTCATATAGTCCAAAACCATAAAGAAAACTGCTGTCAGTTGTGTAGTCGTGTGTTTTGCTGTTAGATTTAATTAGCATTTTAGTTTTGTAATACAGATAATAGTGCACTGGCTTTGTCGAGAGTTTCAGTATATTCGTTTTTACTTGTAGAGTCGATTACAATTCCGCCGCCTGAGTGTAAAGAAATACAGTTGTTGCTGTACCAGATTGTGCGAATAAGAATGTTTAGTGCTAAATCTAAATTGTAGTTTATGTAGCCCGCTGATCCACAATATGCACCTCTTGCTGACGGTTCAAGTTCGTTGATGATTTCCATTGTTCTTTTTTTAGGGCAACCTGTTACCGAAGCGCCAGGAAATAGTGCATGGATTACGTCGCTTAACTTAAGATTTTCTTTTGCTTTAGCTACAACAGTAGAATAGGTATGGAAAACATGGGAAAGCTCTTGAATTTGCTGATGCGCTTCTACTTTAATTGTTCCGGCTTTGCTAATTTGCGCTAGATCGTTACGTGACAT